>NZ_JBFUGA010000055.1:0-43961 GCF_056403155.1 Methylobacterium sp. P3_A11 | reverse complement strand
GATGGGGGCGCGCCGGACAAGCCGGCCTGAGGCGCGCCTCCCGCCCCATCCTGCGCGATCGGCAGCGGCCGCGGGCCGCGATGCCGACGCCGTCCGGCACGCCTTCCAGCAGCGGGTCGGCACGACCGCGGCGGAACAGCTTCGCCGGCCTGCGGGGGGCCGAGGCAGACGTCGCCCGCATACCGGCGGCCGCGGCCCTGCCCTTGATTCGCCCGGATCACCGCTTACCTCGGCCCCATCGGCTGCGGGCCCCTCTGGCGGGCGCTGCTCAGCGCCCGTGATGTCGGAGCCGATGCTTTCCATTCGGAATCAGCATCAGGTCCCGCACATGATGGACGTTCTCACCATCGCATGGCTCGGCAAGCCATTGTGGATGTGGCTCGGCTTCCACCTCCTGATCGCCTGCCTGCTCGCCTTCGACCTCGGTCTGCTCCACCGCGACAAGGAGCATGAGATCGGCGTCCGGGAGAGCTTGGCGCTCACCGGCTTCTACCTCGCCCTCGGCCTCGCCTTCGGCGGCTGGATCTGGTGGTATCTCGGGCCTCAATCCGGCGAGGAATACGTCACCGGCCTCGTGGTCGAGAAGTCGCTGTCGATGGACAACGTCTTCGTCATCGCCATGATCCTCACGGCGCTGGGCATCCCCCGGGCCGCCCAGCACCGGGTCCTGCTCTGGGGCATCCTGGCGGCCGTCCTGCTGCGGGGCCTGATGATCGGCCTCGGCGCGGCCCTGGTGCACGAGGTGCACTGGGTCCTGTCGCTGTTCGCCGCCTTCCTGATCTATGCCGGCCTGAAGATCCTGCTGTCGGGCGACGAGGAGGAGGGCGACTTCCAGAACAGCGCCGTCGTGCGCTGGTTCAAGACGACCTTCCGGGTCACCCCCGAGTTGCACGGCCAGCGCTTCGCGGTGCGCAAGGCCGATCCGAAGACCGGCCGGGCCGCGCTGTACTTCACCCCACTGGCGCTCGCCCTGGTGCTGGTCAACGGCGCCGACGTGATCTTCGCGGTCGACAGCGTGCCGGCGATCTTCGCGATCACCACCGACACCTTCGTGGTCTACACCTCCAACATCTTCGCGATCCTGGGCCTGCGCGCCCTCTACTTCGCGCTGGCCGCGATGGTCGACCGGTTCGCCTATCTCAAGACCGCGCTCGCCTTCATCCTGATCTTTATCGGCGCCAAGATCGTGGTGGCCGACACGTTCGGCCTCGTGACGGTCCAGCCGTGGGTGTCGCTGGTGGTCACCCTGACGCTCCTGGCGGCGGGCGTCGCCTACAGCCTGTGGCGGACCCGGACCGACGCGCCCGCCCTGGCGGAGCCGGACCCGCACCCGCACGAGGCGCGCGCCCACCGCGCCTGAGGCGGAACCGGCGGCCCGTCAGGCCGCCGGCAGCGCCGCGATCAGGTCGCGCAGGGTGGTGATGGTCGAGGCGTCGGCCACGCCGTCCACCCGCGCCTGGCGGAAATGGCGCTGGAACGCGGCGACCACCGCGTGGGTGCGCGCGTCGAACGAACCGGTCACCGGCAGGTCGTAGCCATACAGCGCGAACATCGCCTGCAGCGCCTCGACGGGCTGGCCCGCATCACCCCGCGCGAAGAAGCGGCCGTCCTGCAGGCGGGCGGGGGGCACGTGGTGGCCGAGTCCCGCCGCCGCGAGGCGGTCCCAGGGGAAGACCTCGCCGGGATCCTCCTTGCGCTCCGGGGCCACGTCGGAATGGGCGAGAACCCGCTCCGGCGGGATCGGCCAGCGGCCGAGGATGTCCCGGGTGAGTGCGATCACCGCGTCGACCTGCGCCTCCGGGTAGGGCGGCAGACCGCCGGCATGACCCGGATGGACGATCTCGATCCCGATCGAACGGGAATTGACGTCCCGCTCCCCCTTCCAGGCGCCGGCACCGGCGTGCCAGGACCTGCGGGTCTCCGGCACCAACTGGACGATGCCGCCATCCTCGAACACGAGGTAGTGCGCCGAGACCTCGCTCAGCGGGTCGCGCAGGCGCGCCAGGGCGGCGGCCCCGCTCTCCATGCCGGTGTAATGGAGGATCAGCATGTCGACAGGCCCCGCGCGGCGGGCGCCGTGGTTCGGCGAGGGCGCGACGCGGCGGGCGAGGGGGCTGTCGGGATCGAGGCTCATCGCAGCCCGCGCTCCTGCGCGATCCGGTCGTAGGCGGCGTTGATCGCGGCGAGCCGCCGCGTGGCGATGGCCACCGCCTCCGTCGGGAGGCCGCGGGCGAGCGCGCGATCCGGATGGTGCTCGGCCACCAGCGCGCGGTGGCGGGCCTTCACGGCGGCGTCGTTCGCCTCCCGGTCGAGCCCGAGGACGCGGTAGGGGTCGTCCGGCAGACGAACGTGCCGGGCGGCGATGCGCTGGAACGCGGCCTCGTCGAAGCCGAAGATGCCCGAGACCGCGCGCAGGTAGCGCTCCTCGGCCTCGTGGAGCGCCCCGTCGGCGCCGGCGATCTGGAACAGGCCGTCGAGCACGTCCTCCAGCAGGGCCGGCTCGTCGCCGAAGGTGGTCGCCAGCTGACGCGCGTAGGCCTCGAAACCGTTCGTGGTCTTCTTGGCGAGGTCGAACAGGCGCTCGACGCCCGGGCGCGCCGCCGGCTCCACCTGCACCACCCGGCCGAAGGCCTCGACCTCGGAGGGCAGCACGACGCCGTCGGACTTGGCCATCTTGGCGGCGAGCGCCACGAGCCCGGTGGTGAACACGACGTCGCGCGGCGTCCGGGCGAAGGGCGCGCCGACCCGGTCCATCAGGAAATGGCCCGCGACACCGCCGATCAGGGCACCGAGGGGACCACCGATCGCCAGGCCCAGGCCGGCGCCGCCGAGCTTGCCCCACACGCCCTGGGATCTGGTCGCCTGATTCATGGGCGGCCCGGTCCCGGTGCGGATCCTCGGCTCGGTGCGGTCATCGGGGACGGCGTCATTCCGGCGCCGGGAGAGCCCCGGCCGAGCGACGAAATAGCCGCTCCGCACGCCGCGAGGAAGGGCCGGGCTGTGCCCGGCCCCTCTCGGCTTTGCTCAGCGGCAGTAGATGTTGCCGTAGGCGTCGCGGTAGGTGCCGTAGGGGCAGCGCGGCGCGGTCGAGGCACCCACGATGGCGCCGCCGGCGCCGCCGATCGCGGCACCCGCCAGGGCGCCCCCCGCACGGCCTGTGGCGGCCGCACCGATCGCGGCACCGGTCAGCGCGCCCAGGCCCGCACCGCCCAGCGCCCGATCCTCCGGGGTGTTGCAGGCGCCGAGCGAGAGGGCGGCGATGGTGGCGAGGGCGGCTGCCGTCAGCTTCTTCATGGTCCCCAGAACTCCCTTGTGCATCCGGTCCGGCCGGTGGCCGTGAACGTGGCGGATCGCGCCGAGCTTAGCAGGAAAGGAATGTCGGCCCTACGGCTAAGGTTCCATCCGCCGCGTCCGGAGTTGCGCCGGGTTCCCGTCTCGCCCTATGCCACCTGGCAGGCGGCGCTCCGGCCGGGGTGCCGCGGCGCCACATCCGAGGGTCCCATGCCGACAGCCACCACGATCGTCCGCCGGGCGGCGGTGCGCGCCGACCGCGTCGCCGACACGGTGATCCTGGACCGCGCGGCCCGGGACGCCGTCTCGGGATCCCTGGTGGCCGAGGGCGGCCTCGGCTTCGACGTGGCGCTCACGAAGGCCGCAGCCCTGGAGGACGGCGACGCCCTGCGCCTCGACGACGGCCGGCTCGTCGCCGTGCGGGCGGCCGCCGAGGCACTCCTGGAGGTGCGCGCCGAGAACCCGGCCCGGCTGCTGCGCCTCGCTTGGCAGCTCGGCGGCAGCCACGTGCCCGCCGAGATCGCCGCGGACACGCTCTACGTCCCGGCGACGCCCGCGGCAGCCGAGCTGGTGCGCGGGCAGGGCTGCGTCGCGACCTCGGTCTCCCGCGCCTTCCGGCCCGAGCGCGCCGCCCACGATCACAGCACCTGCGGCCACGATCACAGCCATGATCACCACGACCACGCGCACCACGACCATGGGCACGGACACGACCACAGCCATCACGACCACGCGCACGGCCATGAGCATCGCCATGGTCACGATCATGACCACGATCATGGTCACGTGCACGGCGCCGGCTGCAGCCACGATCATTAGAGAGGGCGCCAGCCGGCGCGCCCGATCGAAGACCGATCGGGCGCCGCTCCCGTTTCCGGCGGGGTCAGTCCGGACGGCGCCGCCCCGCGACCACCGCACAACTACGTAATCACTTAATATGGAACATGTATAACTCCGTCCTATCGGCCGTAAACCATTCAATTCATCGCAATATAACGATCAATTAAATTATATTCCAATCAAAAACACTCGAATAAATCGCAAGTACGCTTGATAATTTCTGTTGCATCGCGATCACAGACCGAAACGTCAGATCCGGATACCTCGGTTCCGCCATCGAATTCTCGGAACCAACCGACATGAAGAACATCGTGACGTCCGCGGCTGTCCTCGCCGCACTGAGCACTGCCGCCGCGGCCGCGGATCTACCCCGCCGCGCGCTCCCGCCGGCACCGATCGCGCTGCCGGTCTTCACCTGGACGGGCGCCTATTTCGGTATCAACGCCGGCTATATCGGGTCGACCAAGGACGACGTGAACACGGCGGGCGTGATCCGGACGAGAAGCGGACTTCCCCTCGCTGACTATTCGGCCCCCGCGCACCTGCAACGGGACGGTTTCACAGGCGGCGGCCAGGTCGGCTACAATTATCAGTTCACGCCCGGCGCGGGCTTCGTCGTCGGCGTCGAGGCCGATCTGGGCTATACGGGCCTGCGCGGGCGCGAGAACTACAAGAGCATCGTTCTCGGGACCAACAGCTTCCGGCAGTCCAGCGACTACCTCGGGACCGTGCGCGGCCGTGTCGGTTATGCGGTGGACCGCACCCTGTTCTACGCGACGGGCGGTTTTGCCTATGCGGGCGAGACTTACCGCACCAGCCTGTTCCAGACCGGCAACGTGCCGAACTATTACGGCAGCCGTTCGCGCATCGAAACCGGCTACGCGGTCGGTGGCGGCGTGGAGTATGCCCTGCCCACCGATTCCTTCCTGAACGTCCTGCACGCCAACGCGGTGACGGTGAAGGGCGAGGCGCTGTATTACGACCTCGGCAGCCGCACGATCCCGGTCCTGCCGACATTCCGGAACGTCAACGCCTTCGCGTCCCGCTATCCGAACGAGGGCGTCCTCGGCCGCCTGGGCCTGAACTACAAGTTCGGGAGCTACTGAGCGGCACCCCATCGATCCTTCGGCTGAGCATCCCCAGCCCGATCAGACTGGTCGCCCCGTCGAAGGTCGCCCCAGGACTCGCGCCTGGGGCGTTCTGCGTCCGGAGGGAGGCCCCGCTGCAACCGGACGTTCAGGGGCGCTTCGGCACCGGCCGCCGGCAATAGGATCGGGCGTCCTCTGGTGCGAGACCGTCCTGCGTGGCGACGCATTGGTCGAGGGTCAGCCCGATGCTGGTGGCGTAGGGCTCGTTGGGCGACAGGGCTCCGCGCGCGAGACCGGCCAGATAGAGCAGGAACGCGACGGCCGCGAGGATCAGCGTCGCGACCACGGCGCGGTTCAGCAGCATCGCCGACGCCCGCTCATGGGATTCCGACCAGCAGCAGCGCGAGGGCGAGCACGGCGAGCCCCGCGCCGATCAAAGCCAGGGCGGTGTGATCACGTCCGGACCGGCGCATGGGAGAACGACCCGGCCGGGTCATGATCCGCGGCCCGGGGCGAGGCCTTCGGTTCGGCTCACGGCAGCAGGCCACAGAGGCCCGTGGCCAACCCGAAGGTGAGCGAGAGCATCGCCGCACAGAGCAGGGCGCGATCGATCACGCGGGTGGCCCGATCCTCCGGCTGAATGTCGATCATCGCGCGATCTCCCCGGCGCAGAATGGGGGACGCCTGTTGCTGACCTGTGTCGGCTGATCTCGACCGGAAGGCCGTTCGTGCCCGGGTCGGCGATCCAGGCCGGATTTCGACGGGCCGGGCGCGACGTCGGAGCGCCGGAACACCCCCGATGCCCCGCGGTTGGACCGTCATCCCCACCGGAGATGTCGCGTGACCACGGACCCGCTGCACAAGTATCCCCGTCCGCCCTTCCCGGCACAGCCCCAGAGCTTTCCCGGGAAGACCGGCCGCATGGAGCCGGAGCCCGACCACGGCGAGGCCAGCTACAAGGGCTCGGGCAAGCTCACGGGGTTGGCGGCGCTGATCACCGGCGGCGACAGCGGGATCGGCCGCGCCGTCGCCATCGCGTTCGCCCGGGAGGGTGCGGATGTCGCCATCTCCTACCTGCCGGAGGAGCAGGCCGACGCGGAGGCGGTCGGCCAGTGGGTCGAGAAGGCGGGACGCCGCGCGCTGCTCCTGCCGGGCGACCTCAAGGATGCCGCCTACGGGCGCCAGATCGTCGCCCGCACGGTGGAGACGTTCGGGCGCCTCGACGTGCTGGTCAACAACGGCGCGTTCCAGCAGCCGAACCAGGACCTCACGGCGATCGACGACACCGTGTTCGAGGACCATTTCCGCACCAACGTGTTCGGCGCGTTCTACGTGACCAAGGCGGCCCTCGCCCATCTGAAGCCCGGCGCCTCGGTGATCTTCACCTCGTCGGTGAATTCCAAGCACCCGATGCCGTCGCTCATGGCCTACAGCGCCACGAAGGGTGCGCTGAGCAACATGGTGCTGAGCCTCGCCCAGCTGCTCGCCGAGAAGGGCATCCGGGTGAACGGGGTACTGCCGGGGCCGATCTGGACCCCGTTCATCCCCGCGGGGATGCGCGAGGATGCGGTGAAATCCTTCGGCAGCCAGGTGCCGTTCGGCCGCCCGGGCCAGCCCGCGGAACTCGCCTCGGCCTACGTGATGCTGGCCTCGGACGAGAGCAGCTACACATCCGGCGCGCTCGTCACGGTGGCCGGGGCCATGCCGATCCTCTGAACGATCCGGCCGGATGGGGGCGCACCGAGATGCGCGCCCCCGCCGGCCCTGCCACCCCGACCGCGCTCAGGCGGCGCGCATCTCGGCGAGGAAGCGCGTCACCGCGCCCCGCAAGGTCTCGGCGCTGTCACAGATGTCGCCGGCCGCCGCGCCGACCTCGCCGGCCGTGCGGCGCGTATCCTCCGCGGCCGCCGAGGCCGAGACCACGTTCTGGCTCACCGAATCGGTTCCCCGGGACGCCTCGTCGATGTTCTCCGAGATGTGACCCGTGGCAAACCGCTGCTGCTCCACCGCCGCGGCGATCGCGCCGGCGATGGCGTTCATCGTGTCGATCGTCCTGCCGATCGCGTGGACGGCATCGACCGCCTCGGTCGTCTCCCCCTGGATCGCCGCGATCTGCGCCGTGATCTCCTCGGTGGCCCTTGCGGTCTGCCCGGCCAGGCTCTTCACCTCGGCGGCCACCACCGCGAAGCCACGCCCCGACTCGCCGGCCCGCGCCGCCTCGATGGTGGCGTTGAGCGCCAGCAGGTTCGTCTGCTCGGCGATCGCCGAGATGATCCGCACGACCTCCCCGATCTTCTCCGCCGCCCCGGCCAGGCCGCGGATCTGCCGGTCGGTGCGCTCCGCCTCGGTGACCGCCTGTCCGGCGATCTCGGCCGACTTGGCGACCTGGATGCCGATCTCCCCGATCGAGGCCGACAGTTCCTCGGTGGCCGCCGCCACGGTCTGGACGTTGGCCGCCGCCTGCTGCGCGGCGCCGGCCGCCGAGCCGGCCTGCTGCGCCGCCACCGCGGCGGTGTCCGACATGGCCCGGCAGGCCTCGCGCATCCCTGCGGCCGCGCTGTCGACCCGGGTCAGGAGCCGGCTTGCCCCGTCGTCGAAGTCGCGGGTCGCCTCCTCCATCCGGCGGGCGCGCTCCTGTCGGTGCTGCTGCTCGGCGCGCTGCCCGGCCGACAGGGTCTGGGCCTGGATCATGCTGTCCCGGAACACGCCGGCGGCCTCGGCCATCTGGCCGATCTCGTCGCGCCGCCCCCGCCCCGGGATCACGACATCCATCTCGCCGGCCGCGAGCCGGCGCTGGGCCGCCGTGAAGGCGCTCAGGGGCCGGGTGATGCTGCGCGCCAGCAGGACGCCGACAACCCCGATCCCGATCGCGAGCGGGATCAGCCAGAGCAGGATGGTGAGCATCCGCGTCCGGCCCAGGGCCTCGATGTCGTCCACGTACAGCGCGGAGCTGATGACCCACTGCCACGGCTCGTAGGCGAGGGAATAGGCGACCTTCGGAGCGGGCTCGGTCTCGCCGAGGCGTGCCCACCGGTACTCGGTGAAGCCGCCGCCGGCCCGGGCGCGCTGGATCATCGTCCAGACGAAGGTCTTCTTCATGGCCTCGTCGTCGCGGGACCGGGTGCCCTCGATCCTGGGATCGGGATGAACGACGTTGCGGCCGATGTCGCCCGGGGTCGCGCTGTAGACGAAGACATAGTCGCCGCCGTTGTAGCGCATCGCCCGCAGGGCATCGCCGGCGCGCCGCCGCGCCTCTTCGACCGTGAACGCGCCGGCCTCGGCCTGCTGGGCCAGGGTCGTCACGATGTTGTGGGCCGACTGCACCTGGGCGCGGACAGCCTCCTTGCGGCCCTCCATCATCCCGTCGCCGATCAAGGACATCTCCGCGCCCACGATCTCTATAAATGCCAGGAGCATCCCTCCGATCAGCAGAAATACCTTTTTACCGATAGTCATTTCGCCAATTCTCCAAATAACATTATTTGCACTAAAATTATTTATTGGAAAGAATCAGATTTATGCTTCAGATTCTTCGAAAAAATATTTTATCATCGCGGGAGAACATTCCCATGCCATCCGGACATGCGAGACATGCTTCGCCGAGCGCTTCCAGGGCCGGGTGCCTGCGCCGGGGCACCGGCGTTCCGTATCCTCCGGCTGGAAACGTTGCCCTGCGAACACGTCCGACCTTCCGCTCGCCCCTGCATCCTGGAGCGATCAGAGCGTGCGGCTTAACCGTGCCGCGCGAATTCCGCCCGCGAACCAAAGCCTCATGTAAGGGTCACACGAACGCGAAAGTGCTTTGAAACCGCGCGCGTCATGCGGTCCTGCGAATTCTCGGGGAGGGCGATGCGAGGCGAACGGCTCGGCTATATCGATACAATCCGCGGCCTTGCTGCTCTGGCGGTGATCTATTTCCACTTCGCGGAGCATCTGCTGAGAACCGATCAAGTGTCGGGCGCAGTCGAGCGGGGAATATTTATCGTACTAACCCAGTATATGGATCTGGGTAAAGTCGCAGTCATCATATTTTTTTCCGTTTCCGGCTTCGTGATTCCTTATTCGTTCGACGCGCAAAGCCGAACGCCGGTCAGGGATTTTGCGATCAGTCGGTTCTTCCGCCTTTATCCAGCCTACTGGCTTTCGATTCCCTTGGGGATATGCGCCTTCTATGTCCTGCCGGGACGCGCTATTTCGACGACAACGGTGATCGCGAATGTGACGATGCTGCAGCAGTTTTTCGGCATCGATAACATTATCCTGCTGTACTGGACTTTACAGATCGAGCTGGTCTTCTACGCCCTGTGTGTGCTCCTGTTCCGCGCGGGCTCTCTTCAGCGGACGGCCGGCGTCGCGATCTCGGCAGGGGCGATGCTTTTGGCTGCCGTGGCGATGGCCGTGGCGCGCTACCACCTCGGCAAAGCCTTACCGGTCGCACTCCCGTTATCCCTTGCGATCATGTTCTGGGGCGCTGTCTGGCGCGGCTGGCTGATCGAGCAACGGGCCGATGCACGACGTGCCGCCCTGTACCTCCTCGCCCTGATCGCCCTTTCGGTACCGCTCATCTCGGTGCTCGCCTATGGGCGCGATCTCGGTTTTGGTCAGACTTGGTATCGCTACACGGCAACCTATTGGGCCGCTCTGCTCGTCTTCGTCCTGATGACCACGCGATGCAGGATCCATGGGCCTGTCTTCGCTTGGCTCGGTGCGATCAGCTACGGGCTCTACCTGTTCGGTCCCGTCGCGCAGGAGGTGGTGATCGCCGTCACGCGGTCGATGGGGATCGCGTCGCATGGCCATCTCATGATTGCAGCCGCGATGATCGTCGCCATCGCCCTTGCCGCTCCGGTACACCGCTACGTCGAGCGGCCCTGCATGCGCCTCGGTCGCCGCCTGGTGAGAGCCCTCGCGCAGCACAGGGCGAACGCGGAAGCCCTTTCCCTGGATCATCCGCAGCCCGCCTCGGCGCGTTGAGCGAAGAACAGCGAGACCGCGCGCACCTTCGACCCGTTCGGCCCCGCGTCTCACCAGCGCCATTGGGCGGCGGTTCCCGCGAATCGGCCGCCGAGCCCAAGCCGCGATGCGCCTGCCGGAGCACAGGTCGGATACGATGGCGCCGATCAGGGCGGCGCGGCAACAGGGTGGCGAGGGCCTGGCGCGCGGCCGTGGCGCGATTCCAAGGCCGGCCTCGTGACGAGCGACCGCGTGCAGTTGTCGCACAGCCCGCGGGCGCCGATCGGTGCGCTGGACCGGTCCGGCCCGCCGACGGCGGCGATGGACGCCTGCAACGCCCACTGAGGCCGCGGCGTGGGCGGGGCTGGTGGGCCGGGGCGAATGGAGCACGAAGTTCGAGATGCGCACGCCGCGCACCACGACTCAGATCAGCGTATTGCCGGCTACGCACGCACAGGCCGCGCGCCTTCCGGTTTCACGACGGCTTTGCGCAATTTGGTGAGGTCCCGTTTGTTCGGCCGGGCATGGCTCTAACCAAGCGCTGCCGTTCGACGCAGCGCTTTACCGGCATTTGAAAACCTGACCCGTTTTTCGACGGAAAGGACGCCATTGCAGGCATCTGCCGACTCGCGCAGAAGCCTTGTCGGGACTAGGATCGCGGCGCAGCCACAGACACAGACACCAGACTTGGATCATCCGACGATCGATGATGTTTCGATTTTACGCGTTTTTCGATCCAAGAAATTGCATTTTGTCTTTAAATTCATCGCGCGAAATAGGCTTTCTGATCGTTGCGATCGCGATCTCGCGATGCTGATCGGCAATTTGCTCCTGTCCCGTAACAAAGATCGTCGGAATGCCGCGCCCGAGCAGCCAAGCGGCTGCAGAAGGACCCGTACGCCCATCGGCAAGATCGATGTCCACCAGCGCAGCGTCAAATTCCAGACCCGAAAATTCTTCCTTCAGATCGGAAAAACTTTCAAAACCTGCTACGAAAACATATCCCAGATCCTCAAGGAGCTGTTCTATATAAAATATTACAAGAGGATTGTCCTCTAAGCATACTATCCGCATCTGTTTATCCGGATATTTTTCAACGGATGGTCCGCAGTGAACGCTCGATCGGACTACGAGTCGCTGGAGACCCGGGACAAGAGCCCGCGAGCATCACACGCGAGGCCCTCGGGGTTGAAACCGATCGTCGGCTTCTGGCCGAACATTCCCGTCAAAGCCGCTCGCAAGTAGCGGGTTCCATAGCCGACGCGCACGGGGGCCTCGACCGGCGGTCCATCACGCTCGCGCCAACGGATCGAGAATGCGCGCGGTTCTTCATCCGAAACCTGCCATTCGAAACGCACACGGCCTTCGGGGGTGGACAGCGCGCCATACTTGATCGCGTTGGTCGTCAGTTCGTGGAGACAGAGCGCGAGCGTCGTCCCGGCCTCGCGGTGTAGCATGACCGCGGGGCCGGCCGACGAGATGCGATCCTCGCCCGTCAGTCGATAGGGGCCGAAGGTGAGGTCGACGATCTCTTGAACCGCCACGTTTTCCCCGACGGCATGGAAGACGGCGGAATGCACGTTGGCCAGTGCGCCGAGCCGTCCTCTGAAATCCTCTGCAAATCCCTCGAGCGAGGTTGCGCCGCGATGGGTCATCTCGAAGATCGAGACGACGCTGGCGAGGATGTTCTTGACGCGGTGGTTCAACTCGCGACGCAACTCGATTTCGCGCGCGATGTGATCCCTGACGTCGCGTTGCCGAAGTCGGGCCAGCAAGGCGGACTGAACGCCACTGACCAACTCCACGGGACTTACGGGCCGTTGGTAGAAGAGGTGGCGTGCCCGCGGCCAGATCCGGCTCAGTTCGGCGCGCACGCGCATGTGGGGCGAAGCCCGATCGAGCAGCACGATGATCGGTATTTCGGACCAGGCCGGCTGCGAGGCGACATGGCTCGCGACCGCTTCCAGAACGGGTGGCGTCAGTGCCTCATGGGTCGCGACCAAGACTCCCGGCAACGTCGCGAGCCGGCCGGCGAGGTCGTCGATGCCGGTGGAGATCGCGACGCGGATATCGTTCTCCTCCAGTAGACGACCGAGGAAAGACGCGTCCTTGCGGTAGGGTGCCAGGACCAGCACGTGATCCAGCGTGGACAGATCGTCCAAATCCGAAGCGCTCACGCTTCCGGTAGCGGATTGTAGGGCACGACCGTCACCCCGGAACTCTTGATGAAGAGCTCATGGACATCGAGGTCGTGCGGGCCATGCCGCTTCTTAACCACCGTGATGTTGCGCCGCAGCCGGCCGTCATGCTCGGTGATGCGGAGCAGCAGGACGGTATCGCCGAGGAAGCTGACGTCGACATCGATCCCGACGTTCTGGCCCAGGAGGCCATGCTGGGCCACGATCAACATCGTGAGAACACCGGCCCGTGCGAGATATTTCAGAAGCGCCTGGATGTCGCGGACGGCTTTTTCCCGGTGAGGCAGAGAATTGAGATAGCCGGTGAAGCTGTCGATCACCACGACCCGGCTGTTGTCCTCGGTGACGATGCCCTGGACGATCTGTGCGAATTCGCCCGGCGAGATTTCGTTGGGATTGAAATCGCGGATGATCAGCTGACCAGATTCGTAGAACTGGCGCAGATTCATGCCGAGTCCTTCGGAGCGGCGGAAGAAGGTTTCCAAGCGCTCCTCGAACAGGAACAAGGCCACGCTCTCGCCGCGCTTCAACGCGGCTGTCGCGTACAGCGAAGCCATCGTGGACTTGCCGGTCCCGGACTGTCCGATCACGAGGGTTGTCGTTCCCGATTCCTGCCCCCCGCCGAACATCTCGTCGAGCGTGTCGACGCCCGATTTGATCAGTTCCGGGGCGCAGGCTTCGGTGGCCGCTCCCGGTACGATTCGGGGGAACACGACAACCCCCTGACCCTCGCGGATTGCCATGTCATGGTACCCGTCCGCGATCGGCACGCCGCGCATCTTGCTGACTTCGATCCGCCGACGCACGGCGCCGTACTCCTCGAGCGACTTGTCGAACCGGATCACGCCATGCGCGATGCCTTCGACCTCCTCGCCGTTCATCCCCTCACCGTTCTGCGTGTCGAGGAGCAGGGCGACCACGTTGCGCTTGGCCAGAAAAGCCTTGAAGCCGATCAGCTCCCTGCGGAACCGCGGCGTGTCGCCAGTGAGCAGCCTGATCTCCAGCAGCGAGTCGTAGACGAGGCGGCTGGGTTTGTACGCCTCGATCGCTTCTTCGATGGCCTGTCGCGTTTCGTCCAGGCGCAGTTCCGCAGTTTGAAAGATCGTTTGGTCTGAGGCACCACTGACCGCGTCCGAAGCGGACAGTTCCTCGACTCGTATGCCGTCGAGGTCCCAACCGTGCGACACGGCGATCGATCTGAGCTCCGCCGCTGTCTGCGAGAGGCTGACATAGATGCAACGCTCGCCCGCAGCGACGCCGGTCAGCAGAAATTGAAGAGCGGCCGTTGTCTTGCCGGCGCCGGGTGACCCTTGCAGCATGTACAAATTGGACGGCGGCAGTCCGCCGCGCAGAATTTCGTCCAGTCCCTCGATCCCCGTAGGGACGGGCTCTGGTGTTTTGGATTTTACCACTGAGGTCTCCTCGCCGCTGCTCACGAACGGCGCCGGGCCGAATATGGCTGATGTTTCGCTGGCTCGGTCTGAAAACGCAAGTAAACGTGCGAGGGCACCATCAGGAGCGGGCTTCGGAGTCAATCTGGACGGCTGACGCCGTCCGAGAGGGCCAGCACACAGGTCCGTCAAGCCGAAATGCCCGCATGTGCGTCCCGGGTCGTTCCGGCCTCGTTTGCTCTATGGTCCGGCTGTCTGGATCGTTGACCTCCGTGGCGGGTCCGACGCCGAGAGGGCTCGTCTGATCCGATCGGCGCTCGGCGGTCCGTGCCTCGAATCGGCCGGCGCGGGATACGCTTCGAGGCGTAGGCGCAGCATCATCTCGGGCAAGCGGGAGTGCCCCGTCCCTATGACCTGCAAAATGCCCCGCGTCGCGGGCGACGTCCGAAGGTCCGGAACGACGGAGCGTCCGAGCGCCCTTGAATGCCAGGGATGTGTGTACGGCTGCCGGAATGCCGGCGATTCGGACCTGGGTCTTCACCTGAGCGCGGGTACCGGACGCGTCGAAGTCCTTCCCCCGCCTCCGGATCCGGGCCGCGGCCGCCCGCGCGGCGGTCGAAGGTCCGGGCCTCGCGATGGACCGTGCCGTCTCTTTTGACGACGATCCGGGCATGATACCCCGTCGTCCCGTTCTTCCGCGCGCTCGACGATGGTCCCCATCGCGTCCCCCGCGGTGGTTCAGCACGGGGGCGAGCACGTACAGCACAGCTGTGCTGCGCGCAGTCCGAGGCCCGATCGGGCACGCCGGGTCCCGGCGAGGGACAGCACGAGAGCGACAGCAAGTGATTGCCGGACCGGAAAAACTTCAAAATCTCAGTGGATGGCGCTTTTCCGTCGCCCCGATGATGGACTGGACGGATCGTCACTGCCGGGCGTTCCACCGGACCCTCTCGACGCGCGCCCGGCTCTACACCGAGATGGTGACCACCGGCGCGGTCCTGCACGGATCGCGGGAGCGCCTGCTCGGCTTCGCGGAGGTCGAGCACCCGGTGGCGGTCCAGCTCGGCGGCTCGGACCCGGCGGCGCTGGCGCAGGCCGCGCGGATCGCCGCGGATTTCGGCTACGACGAAGTCAATCTCAATGTCGGCTGCCCGTCGGATCGGGTGCAGGAGGGCCGCTTCGGCGCCTGCCTGATGCGCGAGCCGGCCCTGGTCGGCGACTGCGTCGCCGCCATGAAGTCGGCAGTCTCCGTGCCGGTGACGGTGAAGTGCCGGATCGGCGTCGACGACCAAGACCCCGAGGCGGCCCTGGACGCCCTCGCCGATGCCGTGGCGGCGGCGGGCGTCGACGGCCTGATCGTCCACGCCCGCAAGGCCTGGCTCCAGGGTCTCTCACCCAAGGAGAACCGGGACGTGCCGCCCCTCGATTACGGCCGGGCGGCGCGGCTGAAGCAGCGGCTGCCCGGCCTGCCGATCGCGGTCAACGGCGGCCTGCGCGACCTAGACGCCGCGCGGGCGCGGCTCGCCGAGGTCGACGGCGTCATGGTCGGCCGCGCCGCCTACACCGAACCGGCGCTGCTGCTCGGCGTCGATCCCGGGTTGTTCGGCGTGCCGGCGCCGGCGCCCGACGCCTTCGCGGCGGTGGAGGCGTTCGAGCCCTACGTCGCCGCGCTCCTGGCCCGGGGCGAGCGCCTGCACGCGGTCACCCGGCACATGCTCGGGCTGTTCAACGGCCGGCCGGGGGCGCGGGCCTTCCGGCGCCACCTCTCCACCCACGGCATGCGCCCGGAGGCCGACCTCGCGACCCTGCGGGCGGCGGTGGCGCTGGTCTCCCGCGCAGCGCCCGAGGCCCGCGCGGCCTGAGCGCGTCCCACCGCCCCGTCAGGGCCGGCGCAGGATCAGGCGGTCGCCCCGGACCTCGTAGCCCGAGAGCCGCGTCAGGAAGCTCTGGCCGAGGAGGTTCGCGGAGAGCGCCCCGGGCTTGGCCACCATGGCGTTCACCCGCCGCTCGGTGATCGTACCGACGCTGAGCGAGTCGAGCTGGGTCGGCGCCGCGTAGGTGATGCCGTTGGCGGTGGAGACGCGGGCGGTGAAGTCGGCGGGGGCGGGCGTGAGGCCGAGGGCGGCGGCGTTCTCGGCGGTCAGCACGACGCTGCTCGCCCCGGTATCGAACAGGAAGAGCTGCACCCGGCCGTTCACCTCGGCATCGACCCGGAAGTCGCCGTCCGCCCGCCGGGTGATGGTGACGGACCCGTCGCCGCTCGACGTCGCGCTTCCCGGCCGGAGATCGCCGAGCACCCGGGCACCGACCTCCTGGATCCGGTCGCGGTAGCTGTAGCCGATCACCAGGGCGAGGCCGATCAGCGCCCAGGCCAGGAGCGCCTGCAGGTTCGCGCCGAGCCGGGCGGTGAAGGACCGCCAGAACCCGGCCACCACCAGGAGCAGGATCGTGCCGGTCCAGGCCAGGGTGGCCAGCTGGTCGGGTCCGATCACGCCGCCGACGCTGTCGCTGCCGTCGCTGAGGACCAGGGCGAGGACCACCAGTGCGAGGGCGGCGAGGCCGAGATAGATCATGACGGCACGGGTGCTTCCAGGGGCGTGAGGCCGGCCTCCCGCATCCGGGCCTCGAGCCCGGCCATGACCGCGCGGCGCTGCAACTCCGAAAGCGTGCCCCAGGCGGCGATCTCGTCGCGGGTCCGCCCGCAGCCGCAGCACAGGCCGCTCGCGGCGTCGAGCACGCAGACCTTGGTGCAGGGCGAGGAGGGCTTCGGCGCGGGCGGCATCCAAAACCCTTGGCCGGGCGATCGTGGCCGGGTCAAGACGCGGCGCGCATCCTCAATCCGCACCTCCCGCCATCGCCGCCACCAGGGCCAGCAGGGCGGCGATCTCCGAGACCTGCTGGCAGGCGCCGATCACGTCCCCGGTCTGCCCCCCGATCTTGGCGCGCGCCAACCGGGTCACGCCCAAAGCCGCGAGGGCGGCGCACAGGATCATCAGCGCGACGCCGCCGAACGGCAGGCCGAGCGGCACGGCAGCGAGCGCCAGGGCCGCGCCGAGGCCGGACGCGGTGGCGAGGCTCGCCCGATCCGGACGGCCCACCGCGGCGGAGAGGCCGCCCGGCCGCGCCGGCGCCAGCAGCACCATCGGGGCGAGGGCGGCGACCCGCGACAGGGCGGACGCCAGGATCAGGCCGGTCGCGGCCGCGTATCCGGTCCGGTCGAGGAGCGTCGCCAGGGCGCCGATCCGCAGGGCCAGCGCCAGGACCAGGGCCGCGCCCCCGTAGGCGCCGATCCGGCTGTCGCGCATGATCTCCAGGCGGCGCTCCCGGGTGGTGCCGCCGCCGAACCCGTCGGCGACGTCGGCGAGCCCGTCCTCGTGCAGGGCGCCCGTGGCCACCACCAGCACCGCGATGGCGAGCGTCGCGGCCAGGAACGGCCCGAGACCGATCCGCCAGCCGCCGGCCAGGACCAGCGCCGCGGGCAAGGCCAGGATCAGGCCGGCCAGCGGCAGCATTCGGGGCAGGGTGGTGAAGTCGGGGCTGCGGTGCGGGTCCGGCTCGCCGGGCAGTTGCGGCACCGGCAGGCGGGAGTAGAAGCGCAGGCACCCGGCGAGGTCGTAGAGGGCGCCGCGCCCGGGCCAGTCGGCCTCCCCGCCGGTCTGCCTGTCCATCGCGGCCTCTCGCATCCGCCCGCCACCGCGCGCCGGTGGAGCGAGCCCGACCAGTATAGTCGCTCCGATCCGGCCCCGTCTCCCTGTCCGGGAGTGCCCACAGGAAATCATCGCCGCCATGACAGACCCGGTGACAGACCCGATGACCGCTCCCGAACCCGGTCCCTTCGACGACATCCGCAACCTGCTGAAGGCGATGCCCGGCCCTGACGCGGAGGCGAAGGCCGCCGTCGCCGCCCGGGACGCGACCCTGACGAAGCCTGAGGGCTCCCTCGGACGGCTGGAGAGCCTCGTCTCCTGGCTGGCGGCGTGGCAGGGCAAGGCGCCGCCGAGCTTCGACCGGCCGCTGGTCTGCGTCTTCGCCGGCAGCCACGGGGTCACGCGCCGGGGCGTCTCGGCCTTCCCGGACGCGGTCAACCGGCAGATGCTCGACAACTTCGCCGCCGGGGGCGGGGCGATCAACCAGATCTGCGCGGCCTACGGTCTCGGCTTCAAGGTGTTCGACCTCGCCCTCGACATGCCAACCGGCGACATCACGGAAGCGCCGGCCCTCGACGAGCGCGCCACGGTCGCCACCATGGCGTTCGGCATGGAGGCGGTGGCCGCCGGCACCGACTGCCTCGGCATCGGCGAGATGGGGATCGGCAACACCACGGTGGCGGCCGCCCTCTACGCCGCCCTGTTCGGCGGCGAGGCCGCTCACTGGGTCGGGCGCGGAACCGGAATCGACCGGGACGGCCTGTCCCGGAAGGTCGCGGCCGTGGAGGCGGCGCTCGCGCACCATTCCGGGCATCTCGACGATCCGCTCCAAGTGCTGGCGCGCCTCGGCGGCCGGGAGATCGCCGCCATGGCGGGGGCGATCCTGGCCGCCCGGCTGCAGCGCATCCCGGTGGTGATCGACGGCTACGTGGCCACCGCCGCCGCGGCCGTGCTGCACGCCGCCGACCCGGGCGCCCTCGACCATTGCCTGGCCGGCCACGTCTCGGCGGAGGGCGTCCACGCCGAGGTGCTGGAGAGGCTCGGCCTGGTGCCGCTGCTGGCGCTCGGCATGCGCCTCGGCGAGGCCTCCGGCGCCGGCATGGCGATGGGCCTGCTCAAGGGCGCGCTCGCCTGCCACACGGGCATGGCGACCTTCGCGCAGGCTGGGGTTTCCGAGAAGGGCGAAGGCTGAGGCCGCAGGGGCATCCGAGCCCGCTCGTCTTTGCGAGCGGAGCGAAGCAACCCAGGGCAGCGGGACGTCGGCAAGCGTAGCGTCGCTGGATTGCTTCGCTCCGCTCGCAAAGACGGCGAGCCTTCAGGCCGGCCCGGATTCAGCCGGTCTTCTCGATGTTCCAGAAGAACTGCACGGGCGCCATGACCATGCCCTTGAGCTTCGTGCTGACGGCCATCGGCTGCTGCACGAGGCCCGCCGGGGCGTAGGGCACGACCTCGAAAGCGCGCTCCTCGATGCGGGCGGCCAGCGCCTTCTGCTGGGCCTCGTCGCCCGTGGCGATCCACGCGCTGCGCAGGGTCTCCAGGGTCGGGTCGTCCGGCCAGCCGAACCACGCGGCCTGACCGTTGGCCCGGATCAGCGGGTGCAGGGCCGGATTGAGCACGTCCGCCCCGGACCATAGCGTGTGGAACAGCGACCAGCCGCCGGCATCGACCGGTCCGCGGTTGCCGCGGCGGGCGATGAAGCTGCCCCAGTCGGTGGAGACCAGATCGACGTTCATCCCGAGCTGCTTGAGCAGATCCTGGGTCACCAGGGACTGGTTGTAGGCGATCGGCTGGTCGGCCGGGGCCAGCAGCACCACGCGCTCGCCCTTGTAGCCGGCCTTGGCCAGCATCGCCTTGGCCTTGGCGAGGTCCCCCTGCATGGCGGCGGCCCCGCCGGCGCCGGTCGACATCGGCGAGCCCGGCGTGAAGAAGGTCTTGGCCTCCCGGTAGTATTCGGGGCTGCCGACCACCGCCTGCATGTAGTCGTCCTGCTTCATGGCCATCATCACGGCCCGGCGGATCTCGGGATTGTTGAACGGCGGCTGCGTGTGGTTGAACCGCATCAGCAGGATCAGCCCGAGGGGCACGTTGCGGATCTCGATCCCCGGCTTGCCCTTGAGGACCGGGATCAGGTCGATCGCCGGCTGCTCGTACCAGTCGACCGCCCCCTGGATCATCGCGCCCACCGCCGCGGAGGCCTCGGTGATGGCCAGCCACTCGATCCGGTCGACCTTGGCGACCTTGCCGCCCGCCGCCCAGGAGGGCGCCTCCTCGCGGGGGCGGTAGCCGGTGTGGCGGGTGTAGATCGCGTTCTGGCCGGGGATCCATTCCCGCGCCTCGAAGCGCCAGGGGCCGGAGCCCATGGGATCGGCGATGGGCTTGGAGGCATCCTGCAGGGCGATCCGCTCCGGCATGATGAACGGCACGTTGGAGGACAGCTTGCCCAAGGCCGCCGGGAGCAGGGGGAACGGCTGCTTCAGGCTGATGGTGAAGGTCCGGGCGTCCTCCTGGCCGTACCCCTCCACGAAGCCCGCCAGGGTCTGGCCGAAGGCGTCCCGCTTGGACCAGCGCGCCACCGAGGCGATGCAGTCCTTGGCCTCGACGGGGGCGCCGTCGTGGAAGCTGAGGCCATCGCGGAGATGGAAGGTCCAGCGCAGCCCATCGGGCGCGGTCTGCCAGTCGCTGACCATCTGCGGCTGGATCCGGAAATTCTCGTCGGTGGCGAACAACGTGTCGTAGACGAGATAGCCGTGGTTGCGGATGACGTAGCTCGTGGCGACGATCGGATCGAGGGACGGCAGGGGCGTGGACGGGATGAAGCGCAGCACGCTGCCGCCGCCGGGCTGCGCCCGGGCGAGATACGGGCGGCCGATGGTGGCGGCGGCCGCGCAGGCGGTGCCGGCCAGGAGTTGGCGGCGATGGAGCGTCATGGCGGGCAAACCCTCTCCTGATCAGGCCCTGACGCCCGAGTTATTTTATACAATCTCAGCATCGGGGCGGCGCCGTCAAGGGCTCCGTCGCGCGCCCGGGCCTGACGGGGGGACGAGTCGATGATGAAGAACCGGACCCTCGCGGGTTCGATCGGATCCGAGATCCGGCAGCGCATCCTCGACGGGCGCTATCCGGCCGGATCGCAACTCCGTCAGGACGGCCTGGCGGCCGAGTTCGGCGCCAGCCGGATCCCGGTGCGGGAGGCCCTGTTCCAGCTCGAGGCCGAGGGCCTGGTGCGGATCCATCCGCATCGCGGGGCGACGGTGGCCCCGCTCTCGCCCGCCGATGCGGCCGAGGCCCTGGAGCTGAGGGCGGTCCTCGAACCGCGGCTCCTGGCGATGTCGGCTCCCCTGCTGACAGAGGCGGATTTCCGCCGCGCGGACCTTCTCCTCGACGAGTACGCCGCCGCCCTGAGCGCAGGCGCCACGGCGCGCTGGGGCGCCCTCAACACCGACCTGCACCTCCTGCTCTACAGCCGGGCCGACCGCCCGCGTGCCCTCGGCATCGTCGGCGCGCTGCTGGCAGAATGCGACCGCTACACGCGCCTGCAGCTCTCGACGGACGTGGCCGAACTGGAACGGGCCGACCGGGAGCACCGCGAGATCGTCCGGCTGTGCCGGAACGGTCACGTCTCGGCCGCCTGCGCCCTCTTGGTCGACCATGTCTGCCATGTCGCCGACGCCCTGATGGCCTTCCTGGGCGACGGTCGCGCGCTCCACATGCCCCGCGTGATTGTATAAAATCCTTGCCATCATGGACCGCCGCTGGCATGGACAGGCCCGCCCTCCGGTGCGGCTCCGTCGCCGGCCGGGATGACCGCCTCCAGACCGGACGACCCGCCGATGGCCTCAGACCAACAGATCTTCTCCGGCACGATCCCGGCCCTGATGACGCCCTGCCGGCCGGACCGCTCGCCCGATCTCGACGCCCTCGCGCGCAAGGGACGGCAGCTCGTCGATGCCGGGATGTCGGCGGTCGTCTATTGCGGCTCGATGGGCGACTGGCCGCTCCTGACCGACGCGGAGCGCATGGCGGGGGTCGAGCGGCTGCTGGCGGCCGGCGTCCCGGTCATCGTGGGGACCGGCGCCCAGAACCCGAAGCGGGCGGCCGCCCTCGCCGCCCACGCCAAGGCGGCCGGCGCCCACGGCCTGATGATCATCCCACGGGTCCTGTCGCGCGGCAGCGCGGCGGCGGCGCAGGAGGCCCATTTCTCCGGCATCCTCGATGCGGCGGTCGACCTGCCGTCCGTGATCTACAACAGCCCCTATTACGGCTTCGAGACCCGGGCCGACCTGTTCTTCCGCCTGCGCGACCGGTACCCGCACCTCGTCGGGTTCAAGGAGTTCGGCGGCGCGGCCTCACTCACCTACGCGGCCGAGCACATCACCGGCCAATCCCCCGAGATCACCCTAATGGTCGGGGTGGATACGCAGGTGGTGCACGGCTACGTCAATTGCGGCGCCCGGGGCGCGATCACGGGCATCGGCAACGTCCTGCCGCGGGAGGTCCTGCACCTCGTCGCCCTGTGCGAGAAGGCGGCGACCGGCGACGTCCAGGCCCGGCGGCGGGCGATGGAACTCGACTCGGCCCTCGCGATCCTGTCGAGCTTCGACGAGGGCACCGACCTCGTCCTGTACTACAAGTACCTGATGGTGCTGGAGGGGAACCCGGAATACGAACTCCACTTCAACGCCACCGACGCGCTGAGCGCCGGCCAGCGCCACTACGCGGAGAACCAGCTGCGCCTGTTCAAGGCGTGGTACGCGCGGTGGTCGGAGGAGGCCGCCGGGGCCTGATCCGCCGCCGCCGCGGCACGCAGGGCAGCCCGCCTTTGCGCGGGACGGCCCGTCGGCGCTATGGCGGGTGCGAGATCGGCCACAGCCCGCGAAGCCCGCCCATGAAGATCACCCAAGCCTTCACCTTCGAGGCCGCCCACCGGCTGCCGAACGTGCCCGAGACCCATCGCTGCCACCGGATGCACGGGCATTCCTACCGGGTCGAGCTGACGGTCGCCGGCCCGGTCGATCCCCATACCGGCTGGGTGATCGACTTCTACGACATCGAATCGATCTTCGGCCCGCTGCTGGCGCGCCTCGACCACCATTGCCTCAACGAGATCGCGGGGCTGGAGAACCCCACCGCCGAGAACATCGCAGCCTGGATCTGGCAGCGCCTGCAGCCGGATCTGCCGGGCCTCGCGCTGGTGCGGGTCGCCGAGACCCCGATGTCCTGGGCCGAGTACGATGGCGCGTGAGGCGGCGATCCCCGGCGACCGCGCGGCGCTGGTCCTGTTCTCCGGCGGCCAGGATTCGGCCACGTGCCTCGCCTGGGCGCTCGACCGGTTCGACCATGTCGAGACCCTGGGCTTCGATTACGGCCAGCGCCACCGGGTCGAGCTCGACCGGCGCGCGGCACTGCGGGCGGGCACGACGCGCCTCAACCCCGCCTGGGGGTCCCGCCTCGGGGACGACCACACGCTGTCCCTCGACGCCCTCGGGCAGGTCTCGGAGACGGCGCTCACCCGGGAATCCGCGATCGGCTACGAGGCGTCGGGCCTGCCCAACACCTTCGTGCCCGGCCGCAACATCGTGTTCCTGACTTTCGCGGCGGCGCTGGCCTACCGGCGGGGCCTCCGGCACGTGGTCGGCGGCATGTGCGAGACCGACTATTCCGGCTATCCCGACTGCCGGGACGACACGATCAAGGCCCTGCAGGTGGCGCTCAACCTCGGGATGGAGCGACGCTTCGTGCTGCATACGCCGCTGATGTGGCGCGACAAGGCGCAGACCTGGGGTCTCGCCGAGGCCCTGGGCGGGCGGGCGCTGGTCGAGCTGATCGTCGAGGAGAGCCACACCTGCTACCTCGGGGAGCGCGGACAGCGTCATCCCTGGGGCTACGGCTGCGGCACCTGCCCGGCCTGCCGGCTGCGGGCGGACGGCTACGCGCGGTTCATCGCGGCCTGAGCCCCTCCACCAGCACCGCCAGCGTCCCCCGGAAGGCGGCGGGGCTCGCGAACAGCCGCTCCATCAGCAGCGCCCCCTCCAGGGTGGCGACGACGTAGCGGGCGAGCGCCGCCGGATCCGCGCCGTCGCGGACGCTGCCGTCGGCCTGGCCCGCCCGCAGGATCGTCTCCAGCCACGCGAGGTGATCCGTGAAGAAGGCCGCGATGTCCTGGCGCAGTCGTTCGGGCAGGGCCTCGCCCTCGATGGCCAGCGCCGCGCAGAGGCAGCCGAGCCCCTGCTCGACACCGCCGAGGTAGAGCCGGCCATAGGCCTCCACCCGGCCCGGACCGTCGGGTACGTCGCGGCGGATCGCCTCGAGGGCGGCGGCGTAGCGGGCCGCGTAGGCCGCCACCAGGGCGGCCCCGAGATCCACCTTGGTGGGGAAGTGATGGTGGATGCTCGCCTTGCGGATGCCCACCGCCTCCGCGAGGTCGGCGTAGCTGAACCCGGCATAGCCCCGGCCCCGGACCAGAGTCTCGGCCTGCATCAGCAATTCGGCGCGGGTGTCCCTCATCGCGAACCTCGTCTCCCGGAGCGGGTCACGCGAACGTGCGACCCGCCCATGTCCCACCGCCTGTCTGTCACTTGACGGTCCCTGAATCTACCTACTTAATGGTAGACAACAAGATTGGGAGGGTTCGGCATGACGGCCTCCGCCGTCGATCCGTGGGAATCCGCCGTCGCGGGCCGCAGCACCGTGTCGCGGCGCGGCGCATTGTTCGGCGGCCTGTGCCTGTGCTGCCTGCCGACCCTGGGCCGCGCGGCCGAATCCTTCACGATGGAGGAGGTCGGCCCCGGCATCTTCGTGCGGAAAGGGCTCATCGCCGACGCGACGGCCGAGAATGCCGACGCCATCGCCAATGTCGGCTTCATCGTCGGCAAGAACGGCGTGCTGGTGACGGAATCCGGCGGCAGCCTCGCCGACGGCCAGTGGCTGCGCGCCGAGATCGGCAAGCGCACGCAGAAGCCGATCACCCACGTGGTGCTGACCCATGTCCATCCGGACCACGTGTTCGGGGCAGGGGCCTTCATGCAGGACAAGCCGGTCTTCGTCGGACACGCCAAGCTGACCGAGGCGCTGTCCGCCCGGGGCGAGTTCTACCGCAAGCGCCTGATCGACCTCCTCGGCGAGGACCGGACCGGGCCGGTGGTCTACCCGACGCTGTCCGTCGCCGACACGGCCGAGATCGATCTCGGCGACCGCCGCCTGRCCTTTACGGCGCACGGGGCCGCCCACACCACCTCGGACCTGTCGATGATCGACTCCGGCAGCGGCCTGCTGTTTCCGGCCGATCTGCTGTTCGTGAACCGGATCCCGTCCCTCGACGGCAGCCTCCGGGGCTGGCTCAAGGAGGCCGAGCGGCTCAAGGGCATGGGCGCGACCCGCGCGGTCCCGGGCCACGGCCCCGTCGCGGTGGACCTCGCCCCGGCGCTCGCCGACCTCACCGGCTACCTGACCGCGCTCCGCGACGGCACACGGGCGGCGATCGCCAAGGACGTCTCCATCGAGAAGGCGGTATCGAGCGTCGCCGCGGATCAGCGGGACAAGTGGGCCCTGTTCGAGACCTACAACGGCCGCAACGTCACCGTGGCCTATCAGGAACTCGAGTGGGAATAGAGTTTCGGATCCCCATATCTGATGACTACGGGAGGCACGCCATGACCCACCGGATCGGAAAGACACTCTCCAACCTCGCACTCGGCGTCGCCCTAGCGGCCACCGCCCTGGCGGGACCCCTCGTCCACGGTGCGCAGGCCGCCGGCGCCTCCGACACCGAGCAGGAGCGGGCGGCCCGGTGGCAGGAGATCGCCAAGTCGATCTTCGGCGACCGCCAGATCGCGCCCACCGACACCCTGGTGAAGATCGACGCGCCGGCCCGGGCGCTGGACGCCGCCCTCGTGCCGATCACCCTGACCATGCCCAAGGACGGGCAGATCAAGGCGGTCTCGCTGATCATCGACGACAACCCGGCGCCCTACGCGGCCAAGTTCGAGTTCGGCCCGGCCGCCGACACGTCGGAGCTGAAGCTGCGCGTGCGGGTGAACAACTACACCGACATGCACGCGGTGGTGGAGACCCAGGACGGCAAGCTCTACGAGGCCAAGCAGTTCGTGAAGGCCTCCGGCGGCTGCTCGGCCCCCATGGGCATGAGCGACGAGGAGGCGATGAAGGGCATGGGCGACATGCGGATGAAGTTCGCCGAGACCGCACCCGGCAAGCCCGTTGAGGCGACCCTGATGGTCCGCCACCCGAACTTCTCCGGCATGCAGATGAACCAGGTCACCCGCGACTTCACGCCGGCCCGCTACATCGACAAGCTCACCGTCTCGGCCGGCGACCAGACGGTGTTCACCATGACGGGCGACATCTCGATCTCCTCGAACCCGGTGATCAACTTCGCGTTCAAGCCGGACGGCAAGCCGATCCAGGTGGCGGCCTCGGACAACCAGGGCGGCCGCTGGCAGCACAGCTTCACCCCGCCGAGCCCGACGAACTGACCATGCGCCGCTTCATCCTGGCCGGCCGGGCCGCGGCGGCCTGTGTCGCACTCCTGTGCCTCGCGGCCGCGCCGGCCGATTCTCCGGTCAACGTGCCGGAGCCCGAGGGGCTCTATGCCGGGCCGCCGAAGGGCTACACGCCGCCGACCCTGAAGGGGGCCGCGGTGATCGACGCCGACGGCCTCGCCGCCCTGATGGCGGGGCCGGACAAGCCGGTGCTGATCGACGTGGCGGCGCCGGACCGCAAGCCGTCGAACTTCCCCGCAGGCCGACTCTGGCTGCCGGTGCATCCCTCGATCCCCGGGGCGGTCTGGATGCCGGAGGCCGGAGCGGAGCCCCTGGCGGCCGAGCGCGAGGCTCTGTTCTACGCGCGGGTCGCGGCGTTGACCGGCGGCGACACGGCCAAGCCCGTCGTGGTGTTCTGCCACGTGGAGTGCTGGGGCAGCTGGAACGCCGGCAAGCGGCTGGTGCTGAAGGGTTATACCGGCGTGCGCTGGTTTCCCGAGGGCGTCGAGGGCTGGCAGGAGACGCATGAGACCGCGAACCTGCGCGTCGATCCGGACTGGAAAGCGGCCACCGAGCCGCAGGCGGGGCGCTGACCGGGAGCGTCGGGCGGTGTAAGGACGGGTGCGGACCGAACGCTTCACACGGAGGCGCCCCCTCGCCCATGCGGGCGAGATCGGGTGAAGGATCGGGTCGATCCGGAGCGCCCATCTCCGTGACCTCGTCCCTCCGCCGCACGGAAGCGGGGATCCGCCCTCCACCGGGGCGCCGAAAGGGATCTGAACCATGTCGCAGGTCGTGCAGTCCCGCCGGCTCCGGGCGATCGATATCGGCAAGCGCAAGGCCGAGGGGCGCAAGATCACCGCGCTCACCGCCTACCATGCCCACACCGCCGGGATCGTCGATCCCTATTGCGACTTCATCCTGGTGGGCGATTCCCTCGGCATGGTCATGCACGGGATGGAATCGACCATTCCCGTGACCCTGGAGATGATGATCCTGCAGGCGCAGGCGGTGATCCGCGGCACCGAGAAGGCGCTGGTCGTCGTCGACATGCCGTTCGGCTCGTACGAGGCAAGCCGGGAGCAGGCCTTCCTCAACGCCTCCCGGGTGCTGAAGGAGACCGGGGCCGGCGCGATCAAGATGGAGGGGGGCGCTCATTTCGCCGAGACGGTGGCGTTCCTCGTCCAGCGCGGCGTGCCGGTGATGGGCCATATCGGCCTCACACCGCAGGCGGTGAACACGATGGGCGGCTTCAAGGTGCAGGGCCGGCTGCCCGACGACGAGCGCCGCCTCCTGGAGGACGCCCGCGCGATCTCCGAGGCGGGGGCCTTCGCGATCGTGCTGGAGGGCATCGTCGAGCCGGTGGCCCGCGCCATCGCGACCTCGCCGCGGGTGACGGCCGCCACGATCGGCATCGGCGCCTCGGCGGTGTGCGACGGGCAGATCCTGGTGCTGGAGGACATGCTCGGCCTCTCCGAGCGCACGCCGAAATTCGTCCGCCAGTTCGGGAGCCTGCGAGCCCATATCGAAGAGGCCGTGAAGGCCTACGCGGAGGAGGTCCGGGCCGGTCGGTTCCCGGCCGACGACCACACCTACGGGTAAGGCACGGCGATCCATGAACCGTCCGATCGTGCCGTCGGGTGCTCGCGCCGCGGGCCTTGTCATTGCGGTCGCGGTGTGCGCCGCCATCGCCCCACCCGGACCGGCATACGCGCTGCAAAACCCCGCCTCCGCGTTCTGCGCGACGATGGGCGGACAGTCGGTCCCCGCGACACTGGCGGATGGGAGCGCGATCGGGCTCTGCGCCCTTCCGGGCAGGAAGATCGTCGAGGAATGGACACTGTACCGGATGCTCCGCGGCATGAAGCCGAGGCCTGACACCAACCCGTTCCGCTAGCCCAGCTCCGGCCGGGCGCATCCGAGCCGCGGGCGCTCGGTCCCTGTCGAGGATGCCGGGACGGCAGACGGGGCGCAGTCCGGGCCGGGCGCGGGCCGGCGTGATTGATTTCGCCGGTCGGACAGTGCCACTCTCGTCGCCCGAGCCCTTCCGGACGGGACCGAAGACTCATGCAGCGGGCTCGATCGCGTCGGCTCCTCGCCCGCACATGCCTCGCCCTCGCCGTGCTCACATCCGGGTCCGGGGCCGGATCTGCCCAGACGGTCACGCGGGCGCAGGTCGAGGCGCGGCTGCCGGCGCTCGAAGCGATGGCGCAGCAGGCCGTCGAGGCGGGGGCCGTGCCGGGCCTCGCGATTGCCGTCGTCCACGGCGACGAGACGCTCTTTCTGAAAGGCTTCGGCCTCAGGCAGGCCGGGACGCCCGACACCGTCGACCCCGACACGGTCTTCCAGATCGCGTCCCTGTCCAAGCCCGTGACCGCGACGATCGTGGCGGCCCTGGTAGGCGAGGGGGTCGTCGACTGGGAGTCACGCGTCGCGGATCTCGATCCCGCCTTCCAGCTGCACGAGCCCTATCCGACCGCGCAGGTCACCGTGCGCGATTTCCTCAGCCATCGCAGCGGGCTGCCGGGCATCGCGGGCGACGATCTGGAGGGGATCGGCTTCGGCCGCGACGCGATCCTGCGGCGGCTGCGCCTCGTGCCGCCGGCCTCCAGCTTCCGCGCGGGCTACGCCTACAGCAATTTCGGCTTCACCGAGGGCGCGGACGCCGCCGCGAAGCCCACCGGCCAGCCCTGGGAGACCGTGGCCCGGGAGAAGCTCTTCGACCCTCTGGGGATGAAAGCCACCGGCACGACCCATGCGGCGTTCCTGAGCCGGACCAACCGCGCGGCGCTCCACGTCCGGGCCGACGGCGTCTGGACCGCCGCGGTCGCGCGGAATCCCGACGCGCAGGCGCCCGCCGGCGGCGTCAGCGCGAGCATCCGCGACCTCGCCCAGTGGCTGCGGCTGGTGATCGGCAACGGCCGCTTCGCGGGACGGCAGCAGATCGCGGCAGAGGCGCTGGCGCAGACGCACGCGCCGCTCATGGCCCGCGGCCGCAGTCCCGTCACCGGCGGCGCCACGTTCTACGGGCTTGGCTGGACCATCGCGTACGACCGCCACGGCCTCGTCTGGGGTCATGCGGGCGCCTTCAGCGCCGGCGCGCAGACCCTCGTGTCGATCCATCCGGAGGCCGGCTTCGGCATCCTCGTCCTGACGAACGGCTTCCCGTCCGGCGTGCCGGAGGGGCTCGCCGACAGCTTCGCCGACCTCGTCTTCGACGGCCGGGTCGGCCAGGACTGGGTGAAGGCCTGGGGCGCGGCCTACGAGAGCCTGTTCGCGCCGGGCATCGCGGCCGACACGGCGGCCTACGGCGCGCCGCCGGCCCGGGCCTCGGCGCCCCTTGCCCTCGCGGCCTATACCGGGCGCTATGCCAACGCCTATGTCGGCGACGCCGTGGTCACGGAGGCGGACGGCGTGCTGACGCTGACGCTCGGACCCGACGGCGCGCGCCGCTACCCGCTTCGGCATTTCGACCGCGATCTCTTCCTGAGCTTTCCCGACGCGGAGACGCCCGGCCGGCCCTCCGCCATCCGCTTCGCCATCGGACGCGACGGCCGGGCCGCCGCCATGACGGTGGACGCGCTCGACGCGAACGGCCTCGGGACCCTGGCGCGACGGGCGGATTGATCCCGGTCGTCAGCCCACCCGCCGCGACGGCAGCCGCAACCCCGGGGCGGGCCGCTCCAGGAGAACCTCCCGGCGGAAGCGCACGAGCCGCGCCGGACGGCCGGCGGCGCCGCTGGTGACGCTCTCGGTCTCCTCCACCAGCCCCTGCTGCGCCACGAGACGCCGGAAATTCTGCTTGTGCAGCTGCGTCCCCGACAGGGCTTCGACGGTGCGCTGGAGCTGGAGCAGAGTGAATTCCGGCGGCATCAGCTCGAACACCACCGGGCGGTACTTGATCTTGCCGCGCAGGCGCCCGATCGCGGTGGCGAGCACCCGCCGGTGGTCGAAGGCCATGGGCACGCCGGTGGGGTCGTTCGGCAGCGCCGGGCCGGCATTGCCCCGCGCCTCCGGGATCAGCCCGGCCTCGAACAGCAATTCGTAGCGCTCCAGCACGCGCTCCTCGTTCCAGGTGCCGCCATTCATGCCGAAGGTCAGGCCGAGGCGGTCCAGGCGCCGCGTCCGGGTGGCGCAGTCCTCGGGCTCCTGCGCCCAGGCGGCGAGGCGCGCCGCGATGGCATCGAGCTGGCGCGGGCGCCCCTGCCGGAAATCCTCGTAGGGCAGGTAGCGGTACCAGTTCTGCCACGCGGCCTCGGCGAGCCCGGCCGGCCGCTCCTCGCGGACGAGCGCCAGGTAGGCCACCGAGAGAGAGTGCACCCCCGACAGGGTCGCCGTGCCCGAACGGTCGCGGTCGCCGAAGGTGTAGAGCTGCTCCACGTAGCCGAGGCGCTGGTGCGTCTGCCGTTCCACCCAGGCGCGCAGGCCCCGCTCGAGGGTGGCGTGCTCGGGGACGAGGGGACCGGCCGGCAGGCCGTCGCCGCGACCCGGCGCCTGGTCCGGGACGCGGATCGTCAGGGCGCGCGGCTCCCCCCTGGTCGCGGCGACGATCACCGCGACGAGGCCTACCGAGGAGCGCTCCGGCGGGGCCTGCACCCCGCGGGCGCCCGTCTGCGCCGCGGCACCATCCATCGTCCCTCGACCGCCTCGCCCGGGGCTGCGCCATAACGGATCCTCTATAGGGGTACAGCATCGCGGCTCGTCAACGCCGCCGTATGACGCCCCAACGCCAAGTTGCTTGCCAAGGCCGCAGGCGCTGCCCAAACAGGGCGGGCCGGCGCGGGGCCGGCGGGGGCGGATCGAGCGACGACAGCGATGCCAGCGAGCGCGACTTTCCCCGCGACCCGGGACCGGGCCGTCGACCTCCGACTCTACGGCCTGCTCGACGTCGGCGTCTGTGGCGCCGACGGCGCCCGGCTGGCGCAGCTCGGTGCGGAGGCGGTGGCGGGGGGCTGCACCCTGCTCCAGTACCGCGAGAAGGACATCCCCGATGCCCGCGCCGCCCTGGCGCGGATCCGGGCGATCCTGGACGCCGTGGGCGGCCGGGTGCCGGTCCTCGTCAACGACCGCGTCGACCTCGCCCTCGCTGCCGGGGCGGATGGGGTGCATCTCGGCCAGAGCGACCTCCACCCGGCCGATGCCCGCCGCCTCCTCGGGGAGGGCGCGATCATCGGCCTCACCCTCAAGAAGCCCGCCCAGGCGGACGAGCTGTACCGGCTCCCCGTCGACTACGCCTGCATCGGCGGCGTGTTCGCCACCACCAGCAAGGACAATCCCGACCCGCCGGTGGGTCTCGACGGGTTCGCCAGCATCGCCTTCCGCGCCCGACTCGCCCGCGGGGCCGGCCTGCCCCTCGGCGCCATCGCGGGGATCGGCCTCGACAACGCCGCCTCCGTGATCGCCGCGGGGGCGGACGGCGTCGCGGTGATCACCGCGCTGTTCGGCGCGGAGCCGGTGCGCCAGCGCGCCCGCGACCTGCGGGCGCGGATCGATGCCGCCCTGGCGGAACGGGCGGGCGCGCGATGAGCGCCCCTCCGCCCATCGCGGTGACGATCGCGGGCTCGGATTCCGGCGGCGGCGCCGGCATCCAGGCAGACCTGAAGACCTTCTCGGCGCTGGGCGTCTACGGCGCCAGCGTGATCACGGCCCTGACGGCGCAGAACACGAAGGGCGTCCAGGGCATCCACGACGTGCCGGCGGATTTCGTCGCCCGGCAGATCGACAGCGTGTTCTCCGACCTCGCGGTCGCGGCCGTGAAGATCGGCATGCTGTCCCGGCCGGCGGTGATCGCCGCGGTGGCCGAGGGCCTCGCACGCCACGCCGGGGCGATCCCGATCGTCCTCGATCCCGTGATGGTCGCCACCAGCGGCGACCGGCTGATCACCGACGACGCCGTGGCGACGCTCCGCGAGCGGCTTCTGCCGCGGGCGGACCTGATCACCCCCAACCTGCCGGAGGCGGCGGTGCTGCTCGGCGAGGCCGTCGCCGAAGACGCCGCGACGGTGGTGGCCCAGGCGCGGCGGCTCTTGGCGCTCGGTGCCCGGGCGGTCCTGATCAAGGGCGGCCACGGCGCCGGGCGCGAGAGCATCGACCATCTCGTCACGGCGGACGGAACCCTGCGGACTCTGGCGGCGCCGCGGATCGCGACGGCCAACACCCACGGCACCGGCTGCACGCTCTCGGCCGCGGTGGCGGCGGGGCTCGCCCACGGCCTGAACCTTCCGGAAGCGGTGGCGGACGCCAAGGATTACCTCACGGCCGCCCTCGCCGCGGCGGACCGCCTGTCGATCGGGACCGGGCACGGGCCGGTGCACCACTTCCACGCCGTCTGGCCGTAGACCGACCCGAAGCCGCTGCTTTCCGGTGCGGGAGGCACCCGTCGCCTTGCACCCGGGCAGCGATTGCGTTTGAAGAAGCGTACGATCGTTCGGATAACGGAACGGCGCAGGCGGACCGGTGACGATGCAGGATCAGGCGGAACGGCCCGAAAAGGCGCGCGGGCGCGACCTGCTGACCGGCGCGCAGGTGCTGTCCGGCCAGCTCGGCAAAACCATCCAGCGGTTGCGCAAGGCCTACAATCTCTCGCTCTCAGAACTGGCCGAGCAGTCGGGCGTAGCGAAGTCGATCATCAGTCAGATCGAGCGCAACGAGACCAACCCGACCCTGGCGACGATCTGGCGGCTCTCCCAGGCGCTCGACGTCTCCATCGAGCGGGTGCTGGCGGCGGGCGACGAGGAACCGTTCATCGAGAAGACCTCCCGGGCGGACACGCCGATCCTCGTCTCCGAGGACGGGAAGGTGCGGCTCGCGATCATCGGCTGGCTCAAGACGATCGAGTGGCTGCAATGGTACGAGGTCACCGCGGATTTCGGCGGCGTCCTCGATTCCGACCCGCATCAGCGCGGCTCGGTGGAGTCGCTGTCGGTCACCGAGGGGGCGTTCGAGGTCGAGATCGGCGGTGTCGTGCAGCGGGCGCGGGTCGGCGAGACCCTGCGCTACCGCTGCGACCGGCCCCACCTCGTGCGCTGCACCGACGGGCCAGCCCGCGCCACCATGGTGGTCATTCTGAAGGCCGCCGTGATGGAGTGAGCGGCCTCACGGGCGCGCGGCGCCCGGCGCGGTCGCCAGGAGGGCGCGCTTCGCCAGGAGGGCGCGCTCGCGGTAGTCCCGCGGGCTCAGGCCGTAGCGTGCCTTGAAGCGCCGGGAAAAATGCGGCTGGCTCGCGAAGCCGCAGCCGAAGGCCAGGATGCCGAGCGGCATGTGGAGCAGGCCCGGATCGGCCAAGCGCGTGGCCGCCACCTGCAGCCTGCGGCTCCAGATCCAGTCGGAGACGTGCTGGCCGCGTTCGTGGACAAGGTCCTGAAGCCGCCGCAGCGACACGCCGGCCGCCGCCGCCAGTCGGGTCGGGTCCAGGGCCGGGTCGTGGAGGTTGGCCTCGAGATAGGCCTTCGCGCTCTGGAGCGCGACGCTGCCTTGAGCCGATTGCGGCGTGCCCTGCGCGAGCCGCTCCGCGAGGCTGGCGACGACGAGGTCGAGCCCGGCCGCGACCATGCGCTCGGCCGCCTGCGGCGTCAGCCGATCGGCCTCGCTGAGCAGGCTCCCCAGGAACGACCGGGTCAAGGTCGCGATCGGCAGGTCGCCGCCCACGGTCACGCCGGCGAACCGACTGGCGGAGCCCAACTCGTCCTCGAGCCGCTCCCGCGGGATCCCGACAGCCAGGACCTCGCTGTAGCCGGTGTGTTCGATGGTCCAGGGGGCGTTCGCGTCGCGGATCGAGAAGTCGCCGATCCTGTCCGTGCCCGACCGATCGTATTGGTCGGCCCGCACGGAACCCGTGAGCACCGTGCTCAGGAAGAGATGATCGGTCTTGTTGTTCTCGTGCCGGAGCGTCCGCGGCGTTGTCACCGCACGCAGGTTGCGCAACGCGAACTTCGTGAACAGCAATCCGCCGATACTTGCCCCTTCGATCGTCGCGTCGAACGGTTCGTCGTTCGGACAGTTTTGGGCCATCGGGACGAGACGATCTTCGCAGACTTCTCGCCAAAGGCGAAACCGATCTTTCTCCACTATGCTTTGGGTTGAAAATATCGTCTGCATCACTGCAGAATTATGGGCGCGCCGGATGAGATCTGCAACCGCGGGTGTTCGATAGACGCATGCCCAACCGACGCGGCGCGCGGATCGATTTGTCGAGTCCGTGATGGTCGGCCATCGCCGCGAGTGCCGCAGCGGCCACGACGGATCGTCAGGCGGTGCAACCGGCCGGCGGCCTCGGCGGACGGGGCGCCCGAGAGCTGCGCCCAGTCCTCACCGTCCCGTATTCACCCAGCGCACCACGTCGGCGAGGACGGTCACCAGCGCCTGGTCGAGGGCGCGGGCGCCGCTGCCGGCGTCGATCTTCGACACCGGCACCCGCGCCGTGAAGATCCGGGCCGCGGCCACCTTGCCGGTGCCGTCGGCCACGAGCTTCAACGACAGGTCGACCACCGCCTCGCCGGTCGCCGCCTGGACGTCGAAGGCGCGGATTTCGCTGATCAGCTGATAGTCGGCGGCGATCTTGTCGCCCGGCCGGCTCACCGAGCGCAGCCGCCCGGAATTCTCGAGGCTCTGGATGATGCGCGTCTGGATCAGGCGCGGCAGCCGATCGGCCCACTGGCCGCCGCCCAGGAAGGCGAGGGCACCCCCGGGCTCGCGCACGATGATCCGGTCGGCCTCGAAGGGCTGGATCCCCACCGGCTCCGAGACCACGATCGAGCGCCCGGCCGCGATGGGCCGGCTGCTTGGGGGCAGGGCCGCGAGGTCGAAGGTGAGGGGCACCGCACCGCCGCCGCAGCCGCCCAGGGGGGCGGAGAGCAGCGCGGCGGCGAGGATGTGGGACGACCGGACCATACACATGACCTGAAGGACCCCGCCGACGGACGGCGGAGCTGTAAAAGCTATGCGGTTAAAACTAATCCGCTGCGGCGTCGGTGCCGTGCGCCGGGACACATCGGCCCGGCACTGCACGCTTTCAGCGACCACCGTTGTATTCGGGCAACGACGGCTTGCCGCCGAAGATCACCTGGCTCGGGTCCCGCTCCAGGCTGCGCACCGTGCGGTTGAGGGTGCTAAGGGTCCGCTGCCCATCCCCCGACAGGGCCTCCACCTCCCGGCGGCCGCTGCCGCTGAGGCGGCCGAAATTGGTCGTGATGCTCGCGGTGCGCTTGTCGAGGTTCTCCGACATGGTCCGGAACGCCTTGCCGGCGTCGCGCACCGAGACCGCCGCCGCGCGGATCTCCGCGAAGGTGCTGGAGCCCTCCTGGCCAGAGGCCGAACCCAGGAAGCCCTGGGCGCCGTTGAGCACCGCGTCGATCTTGTCGGCCGAGGCGTTGAGCTTGGCGGCGAGGGTGCGGGCATCGTGCAGACCGGCCTCGATGTCGGGGCTGGCCTTGGACAGGGCCGCGGAGAAGCGGTCGGCGTTGTCGACCACGCGGCCGAGCTTGGCGCCGTCCACCGCCTTGACCAGGGCGGAGATGTTGGGGCCGGCATCGGCCAGCGTCTTCGAGAAGGTCTCGACATTGGTGAGCGAGCGATTGATCGCCCCCTCGTTGGCGGAGACGAGCCGGTCGAGGCGGGCCATCATGTCGTCGGCCCGCTGCGCCACTTGGCGCGCCAGCGCCATCATGTCCTGCATGTCGGAGGAATCGGCGAAGATGGTCGGCGGCTCGCCGTTGGCCATCGGGGTCAGCACCGGCGCGTCGGCGTTGCCGCCCGACAGGGAGATCACCGAGACGCCGGTGAGCATCGCCGAGTCGAGGCGGGCGCGGGTGTCGGCCCGGAGCGGGGTCGCGGGGTCGACCTTGATCGTGGCGAGCACCCGGCGGGGATCCTGCGGGGCGAGGCGGATATCGGTGACCTCGCCGACCTTGATGCCGTTGAAGTTCACGCTCGAGCCGCGCGACAGCCCCCCGACCGAGCCGGAGAAAACGATGCGGACGATCTGGCTGACCTGCCGCGACGAGCCGCCGGAGAGCCACAGCACGGTGCCGAAGCCCGCCAGGATGACAGCGATGGTGAAGGCCCCGATGAGGGCGTAGTTCGCGCGGGTTTCCATGCGCTCAACCTGCGGTTCTGGCCGGCGGAGATCCGGCCGGGCCTGGAGCCCCGGCTCCCGGAAGGGAGCGGGGCGGGATCTGGGTGGGGCGGCGATCGGGCATCGAGGCAGGCATCGGGTCAGGCATGAGCCGAGGCGCCGCCCGTGGCGATGGTCCGGGCGCGCTTGCCGTGGAAGTAGGAACGCAGCCAGGGATGGTTGCTCGCCAGCATCTCGTCGATCGTGCCGGCGGCGATGATCTGGCCGTCGCCGAGCGCCGCGATGCGGTCGCAGGCGGTGTAGAGGCTGTCGAGGTCGTGGGTGACCATGAAGACGGTCAGCCCCAGCGTCTCCTTGAGGGTCGAGACGAGGTCGTCGAACTCGCCCGCGCCGATCGGGTCGAGGCCCGAGGTCGGCTCGTCGAGGAACAGGATCTCGGGATCGAGGGCGAGCGAGCGGGCGAGCGCCGCGCGCTTGATCATGCCGCCCGACAGTTCCGAGGGGAGCTTGTCGGCGGCGTCGGGCTTGAGGCCGACCATCTCGATCTTGAGCCGGGCGAACTCGTCGAGCAGGCGCTCGGACAGGTTCAGGTGCTCGCGCATGGGCACCTGGATATTCTGCTTCACGGTGAGCGCCGAGAACAGGGCGCCCTGCTGGAACAGCACGCCCCAGCGCTGCTCCATCCGCCGCCGCTCCGCGTAGGAGAGTTCGTCGACGTCGCGGCCGAACACCTCGATGGTCCCCGCGCGCTTGGGGTTGAGGCCCAGGATCGTCCGGGTGAGCACCGACTTGCCCTGGCCCGAGGGCCCGACGAAGCCCAGGATCTCGCCGGGGCGGATGTCGAGGCTCAGGCCCTTCAGGATGTTGCGGTCGCGGAAGCCGACCACGAGGTCGCGCACGCGGATGATCGGGGCGGGGGCGGTCATCGGAGCGCCTCAGAAGTCGATCGCGGCGAAGAACACCGCGAACAGGCCATCGAGGACGATGACCATGAAGATGGATTTCACCACCGACGCGGTGACGTGGCGGCCGAGCGATTCCGCCGAGCCCTCGACGGCGAAGCCCTCGATCGTGGCGATCACCCCGATGGTCAGCGCCATGAACGGCGCCTTGATCAGGCCGACCATGACGTGGTGAACGCCCACCGCCGCCTGGAGCCGGACCAGGAACTGGTCGAGGGTCAGGCCGCCGTAGAGCATCGCGGTGAGGCCCCCGCCGGCCAAAGCCGCGATGTCGCCGATCAGCGTCAGCATCGGCAGGCCGATCATCAGGGCGAGGACCCGGGGCACGATCAGGATCTCGACGGGGTCGAGGCCCATGACCCGGAGCGCGTCGACCTCCTCGCGCATCCGCATGGAGCCGATCTCGGCGGTGATCGCCGAGCCCGAGCGGCCCGCGACCATGATCGAGGTGAGCAGCACGCCCATCTCGCGCAGGATCAGCAGGCCGATCAGGTTGACCACGAAGGTCTGGGCGCCGAAGCGCTGGAGCTGGAAGATGCCCTGCTGAGCCACGATGCCGCCCACCAGGAACGAGATCAGCACGATGATCGGCGTGCCGTTGAGCGCCACCTGCTGGATCTGGTTGATCAGGGCGTTGCCGCGAAACGTGCCGGGCCGCAGGGCGACGCGGCCGCAGGCGGCGATCAGCTCGCCCAGGAAGGCGAGGGCGGTGACGAATTCGTGGCCGCCCTGCACGGTCCGGCGCCCGGTGGCGTCGAGCAGGCCGACGACCGGTCCGTGGCGCCGGGGCGGCGGGGCGTCCGGATCGCGCAGGCGAACCTCGCCCAGCAGGGTGCGGTGTTCCGGCCGCGCGTTGAGATAGGTGAGGGTGCCGCCCGCCTGCTCGATCTCGGCGCGGGTCCGCTCCAGCACCCAGGCGCCGAGGGTGTCGAGGCGCTCGATGCCCGACAGGTCGACCGCCACCGGCCCGGCGCGGCCGGCCGCCGCGATGCCGGCGGCCGCAGCCTCGACGGTGGGGGCCTGGTCGGCGGTCCAGCGGCCGTCGAGCGCCAGACGGCCGTCGGCCGACCGCTCCCGCAGCGCGGCGCCGGCCAAGGCGCCGGGAACAGTGCCCTCGCTCAGCAACACCCATACTCCTCGATCGAGGCACCACCCTGCCCGGCGGTTATGACGACATTACGGTTGACGATCCGTGTCCGACGTCACCGACGGCGCGTGGCGGGAGGCCAGGGCGAGGCCCAGCCCCGCGGCGGCGAGCGGCGCCATCAGCAGGAAGGCGAGGGGTCCCCCGGCCCGGTAGGCGAGGCCGCTCCCCAGGGTCGCGACCACCGAGATCCCGGCATTGACGGCGCTGAGCGTGCCCTGAGCCCGGCCCCGGGCGCCGTCGGGGGCATAGGCCGAAACCGCCGCCATGGCACCGAGCTGCGTCGCCCCGAAGGTCAGGCCGTGGAGGCACTGGAGCGGCACCAGCGCCGCGAGGTGGTCGCCGAGGAGGAACAGGCCGATCGCCCGCAGGATCGCCGCGACGGCGCCGGCGCCGAGGAGCCGCACCGGGCTGCGCCAGGCGGCGGGCAGGGCCGGCAGGCCGGCGAACAGCGCGATCTCGGCCAGCACCCCGGTCGCCCAGAGTGCGCCGACCCAGGCCGCCGGGATCCCCTGGCTCGTCCAGTAGATGCTGCCGAACCCGTAGATCGCCCCGTGGCTCGCCTGGATCGCGGCCGCCGCGCCGATGCACAACCACAGCTTCGGCGGAAGCCGCTTCCGGACGGTGCCGTCCGCCGCCTGCGGCAGCGCCGCCACCGCGCGGCTGCGCCACGCCACGAGGGCCGCCCCCAGGGCGAGGCCGGTGAGCAGCAGCGGCACGGCCAGCCGCCCGCCGAGCGTCGAGAGAAGAGCCCCGCCCGCGAGGTTGGCGAGGAGGAAGGCGACCGAGCCCGCCATCCGGATCCGCGAATAGGCGAGGCGGGAATCGTGGCGGACGGCCGCGAGGGTGAGGTAGTCGATGCAGGGCACCAGCGGCGCGCCGGCGACGGCGTTGAGCACGATCAGCCCGGCGAGGATCGGCCACGCGATCCCCGCGGCGGCGGGCATCAGCGCGTAGGTCAGGCTGAGCGCGAGGCTGCCGAGCAGGATCAGCCGCCGGGGGCCGAGGCCGCGGTCGAGGAGGCCCATCAGCGGCGCCGTGGCGGCGATCCGGGTGGCGATCGGCAGGGCGAGGAGGACCCCGATCACCCCGGCATCGAGACCGAGGGCGTCGAGCCAGAGCGGCATGAACGGCATCGCGATGCCGATCTCGGTGAACACCACGGCGTAGAGCAGCGACAGGCGCGCCGGGCCGGACGGGCGGGGCAAGGCGGGTCTCGACGGGAGGGGCGGGGGCGGAGGCCGTCCGTAAGCACCTGTCGATAAGGGGGTGTCAAGGCCTTGAAAACATTCGCTCTCGTTCCCCCGCGTTCTCAAACTCGGTAGCGAATGTGAAGCCAAGCAGGTCAGACAACAAAAACCCTATGGCAGATCGTGCTGATCTGCTTCGTAGGTTTGCACAACCTAGAATAATCAATGGCGATGGCAAGCGGTGACAGACTTAGTGCACCGCGCGGTGCGGTTGCCTTCGATCAGGTGACCCAAATTTGGCGCATGGTACCCGCGGCGGAGCGTTGCTGCCGACCCTTCGCAGCCCCTCGGAATGTCCGCTTCCGGGCAACTCGGCTGACCGTCGCCTGCGACCGGGATGGGTGGAATATAGCCGGTCTGCTTCTGGGTAAGACAGGCGCTGAACCGGTCGTCCGGCGTGGATCAGATTTGGCGAAGGCAACCAAACTCGAAACTGCCGGATACGAAGTTCGACTATTTTGGGAGTAATCCCATTCGTTGGTAGCTTTCGATCAAATCGTCGAACAATTTCACGTTTGAACGGCTTCGCGCGATGATCTGAGCCCCGGCGACAGCAGCATAAATGGCGCGGGCCCTCAACTCACCCTCGGCTGGCGAGGCGAGTTTGGCGGCGATCAAGTGTTCGCATAGCCAAGCGGTGTTCACGTCGGCGAAAGTTTGCACCTCCTTCAACACTGGCTCGGGCAACTCGTCATGTTCCGTCGCCATGAAGCTGCTCAGACACATGCGATTGTCGCGCTCCAGGGATAGCCGGAAGATGCTCGGGTATCGCTGCAACGCTTCGGTTGGGCTTCGGGCATTCGTCGAGATGGCTTCGAGGTCGCGGGCGATGTCTTCCCAGTAGCGTCGTGCGACCGCCTCGCCGAGGATAGCTTTGGTGGCGAAGTGGTAGTTGATGCTGGCAGCCTTGATGCCGACGGTTTCCGCGAGGTCGCGGAAGTTGAGGCCGCCGTAGCCATAGGCCATCGCCGCCTCCTTGGCGGCCACAAGGATGGCCTCCCTCACATTCCCCTTTGACGTCGCTGCCATGTCCAACCTCTATCTGTCATATGGCAGGCAGGGGTTGACGGCGCAAGATCTTGGACATAGCTTACAGCCTGTCATCTGACAGACAGACTGATTGCTTCGAAAGCGAGAAGACGATGTCCGACAAGCTCAAGCTCTTTACCTCCCCCTCGGCCTTCCCCAACCCGCAGCGCCTGCGGATTTTCATGCACGAAAAGGGCATCGCTGATCGCTTCGACGAGACGATCTACGATATGTCGCCGGTTGGCGAGCAGCGGGGTTGGAAGCACCTGAAGATGAACGCCTGGGGCGAGACACCGACCCTTGCACTCACCGATGGTTCTTACCTCAGCGAGACCTCCGCCATCGCTCGCTATCTCGACGACACGTTCGAGGGCCGCAAGATTATGGGGGCGACGGCGCATGAGCGCGGTCTCGATCAGATGTGGGACAGCCGGGTGTGGGTGCACATCCTCTACCCGATCGTCACCGCCTTCCACGTTCTGCGCCAGGGATTGGGCCCGAAGCTCGAACTGACCAGCAACCCAGCCTGGGGCGAGCATTCACGTAAGGTGGCGCTGGCGCATGCCGGTCTCGTCGACCAGCATCTGGCGGATGGCCGCGATTGGCTGCTGGATGGCGATCAGCCGACGTTCTCCGACATAACGCTGGCGACGGCGATTGCGTTTTCCAAGTTTCCCGTCAACGCCACTCCGCTCGATGAGCGGTTCGAACATCTCGATGCCTTCTGGCGGCGCTGGCAGGCTCGACCGACCTTCATCGCCGCGTATGCTGACCGTAACAGCGGTGTGCCGGAGATCGACAATCGCACATGAGCGTTCGGCGGTCGGGCTGGCAACCGCCCGACCGCAATTCCGCTTTCACAGACCTTGAGCGGAGATCTGCGATGGCCGCTTTGGAGAAGCGCCGACGGCGGTCCAGTCGGCTGGGTTGGGTCGACAGCGGGACGTCTGCTTTGAGGCGAACGGCTAAGGTCTGCTTGCCACCCGCTGCAGACCCGCGAGTGGGTACCGAGCGTCAAATTCGGACCACCAGCTCAGGTCAAGCAATCCGCGCAGCTGCAGTATGCAGATAGGGGTCACTGACCGGTCGCCATACCTTATATGAACGCAGCGCGGCGACAATTTTCCGAACCCGTCGTCAACGATTTCAGGCCCGGCCCTTCGTTCGCGAGGATCGAATGGTAAATTGATCAATAATTTAGCGTTTAGCGCCCGTTAAAGGGACTCTGTCAAATTGTCGGGATCGGGCGCACCCGGGCGGGCCGCCGCGCCCGCCGCCAGCGTCCGGAGAGGCCCATGTTCGGTTCCGTCATCCCGAGCGCGAATGCGTCGGCCGAGTACGAGGCGATCGAGGCGACCATCGGCGCGAGCGAGCGCGGCCGCTGGTTCCTCGCCGAGTACGCCCGGCGCAACCGGGGCGCCGAGACCGAGGTGCTGCTCGGGGCGATCGCCCGGCTGGAGCGGAGCGTCACCGCGGACCGCGGGCAGGAGGCCTTCGGTCACCTGCGCGGCAACCTCCTCGACATGGCCGACGCGATCAGCCGGACCAAGGGCGAGATCGCGGCGATCAGCGCCGCGAACAGCGAGGAGACCCGCCTGACCCAGGCCTCCCTCGCCCTGGACGCCATCGTGCGCGAGACCGAGCAGGCGACCTCCGACATCCTCGGGGCCGCCGAAGCGATCCAGGAGGCGGCCTGGACCCTGCGCGAACGCGGGGCCGACGCACAGGCCTGCGACGCCCTCGATCGCCACGCCACCGCGATCTACACGGCCTGCTCCTTTCAGGACCTGACCGCGCAGCGCACGGCCCGGATCGTCTACACGCTCCGCTACCTGGAGGACCGGGTCTCGGCGATGATCGCGATCTGGGGCGAGGAGGCGGTGCGGGTGCCGCCGCATCGGGGCGCCCGGCCGGCCGGCGAGCCGTCCGACCTGAACCAGAGCGACATCGACCGCTACATCGCCATGGACGTGCCGGCCGTCACGGCGGCCGCCCTCGTGGCTCGCCCCGGCAGCCCGGCGCTCCACGAGGATCTGGTGTTCCTGCCGGTCTCGGACGCGGCGGACGCGGCCGCCGAGGCAGCGACCGGGGCGGAGCCGGCCGTGGGCATCCTCAAGGAGCCGGCCGTCGAACCGGTCCTGAAGACGGCCCCGGAGATCCCCTCGGAGACCGAGGGGGACGCCGACGGGGGTTCCGCCGGGACGCGGCCCGTCGCCGACGCCGCCTTCGGCGAGTCGGCGATCGACCTCGCCTGGGACGACGCCGTCGCGACGCCCCCCGAGCCCGCCCTGCCGCCGGAGGAGCCGGTCATGAGCTTCGCAGAGATCGACGCCCTGACGCCGGAGCAGCGGCTGGCGCTGTTCGCCTGACGGGTCGCCCGGCAGGCGCGTCCGGGTCCGGACCCTGCTATCAGGGGCGCCCCGACAATCCCGAGACTGCGCGACCGTGGCCCTGCACCTGATCAAGCTCTGCGTCGGCCCCGCCACCATCGCCGATCTCGAAGCGCGGCAGGCCCGGTTCCGGGACGAGGCGCAGCGGGAGGGCCGGCCGGCGGACCCGTTCCACGTCACCCGGACCCTGCCCAAGCGCCACCGGGAGATCACCGGACGCGGCTCGATCTACTGGGTGATCCGTGGGACCCTGTCCTGCCGGCAGGCGATCACCGCGATCGAGCCGTTGACCGGTGCGGACGGCATCCCGCGCTGCCGCCTGGTCTTCGATCCGCGCCTCGTCCCGGTGGCGCCCCGACCCTGCCGGCCGTTCCAGGGCTGGCGCTACCTCACGGCGCGTGACGCGCCGGCCGATCTCGGAGCCGAGGCCTCGGGGGACCTCGCGGAGATGCCCGAGGCCCTGCGGCGCGAGCTGGTCGGTCTCGGCCTGCTGTGACCTTCGGCCCGCCCTGACCGAGGCTCTCCGCTCTGCGCCTGGGATCCCGAGGTGCCAGAGCGTGGCGGGGACCTCGCAGGAGCCGCCCTGCGGCACACGCCGAAGAGCCGGCCCGTCAGGCCGAGGGGGAGGGCGGGGCGCGGTTCGTCGTCCGTCCGTGCCCTGCCGGAACCGGTCTCGGCCCCGGCGGGATCCGCCCTACGCCCCGTCGAAGCGTCCGCTGGCATGGGCCAGCATCGTGTAGACCTTGCCGGTCTCGGAGGTGAGATAGGCGTCGGTCCGCTTGGCGTCGCTGTCGTTCTTGATCACGTCGCCGAGCAGACGCTCGAACTCGCTGACGTAGCGGTCGACGCTGCGGCGGAACTCCGCATCCGACCGGTACCGGCGCTGGATCTCCGCGAAGGTCGCCCGACCCTGCGGCGTGTAGATCCGCGGGTCGAACAGGTTGGGCTCGCCGCGGCGGTACCGCTCCCAGAGGTCGACCGCGGTCCGATGCTCGATCATCTTGGCGATGTCGGTCGAGATCGTGTCGAGGGCGATCCGTCCGGTCTCGGCGGCCGCCACCGCGGGCCGCCGGGCCGGCTGTGCGGGCGCTGGCGCGTCGGTGGCCGGCACCTCCTCGTCGTCGTCCAGCGAGGCGCGGGTCAGCAGGTCGGACAGCCAGCCGCGCTTGTCGCCGGCCTGCGCCGGACGGGCGGTCGCGGAGGGACGCGGC
>NZ_JBFUGA010000054.1:18854-59642 GCF_056403155.1 Methylobacterium sp. P3_A11 | reverse complement strand
TCCTCGCGCAGGCCGATGCCCGCGACGCCGAGCGCGAGGCGCAGGCCGTCGAGGTGGCGATGCTCATCGCCCGCAAGGTGGCGGGCGACGCCCTGGACGCCGCCCCGCTCGCCGGCATCGGCGAGGCGGCCCGGGCGGCGCTCCAGCACCTGCGGGGCGTGCCCCACTTGGTGGTGCGGGTGCACGATAGCCTCGTCGAGGCGGCCGAAACCCTGGTGAAGCGCCTCGCGCGCGAGCGCGGCTACGAGGGCCGCCTCGTGGTGCTCGGCGATCCCGAGATGCCGGCGGGCGACGCCCGCATCGAATGGGCCGACGGCGGCATCGTGCGGGAGCGCGCCCGCATCGAGGCGGCGGTCCTGGACGCCCTCGGCCTGCAGACGCGCCCGTAGAGGAACCCGGATGTCCGACGATTTCAGCCTGCCCCAGCTCGGCGAGCACGACACCGACTACGCGGCGAACTCGATCCGCGACGCGCCCACGACGCCGAAGACCGCCGCGGACCTCGAGCAGCTGTTCGACGTGCCCGTGATGGTCTCGGCGGTGCTCGGCTCCGCCCGGATGCCGATCGGCGACCTGCTCCGGCTGGCGCCGGGCGCCGTCCTCGAACTCGACCGGAAGGTTGGCGAGGCGATCGACGTCTTCGTCAACAACCGGCTCGTCGCCCGCGGTGAGGTGGTCCTCGTCGAGGATCGGCTTGGCGTGACGATGACCGAGATCGTCAAGGGCGAGTGATCGGGGCGCATGACCCCGACGCGTGAGATTTTCGCGGAGGCGCCGGTGACGGCGGCCCGCTCCGGGATGCTTGAAAGGGACGAACCATGCGGCTCCTGATGATCGGGCGGCTCAACGGAGAGCTGATCACCGCCTCGAAGATCGCCATGCAGCGGGGCGCGTCCGTGACGCAGGCCGATGCCGTGCCGCAGGGTCTCAACGTCCTGCGCGCCCGGGGCGCCGACCTGATCATGATCGATGTCGGCCTGCCGATCCGCGACCTCGTCTCGGCCCTGGAGGCGGAGCGAATCCGCACCCCTGTGGTCGCCTGCGGGGTCTCGGCCGACGCGCAGACCGCCGTGGCGGCAATCCGGGCCGGTGCCAAGGAATACATCCCGCTCCCACCCGATCCCGAGATGATCGCCGCGGTGCTGGAGGCGGTCGCCACCGACCGCGCCGCCTTCGTCTGGCGCGATCCGTCCATGGAGCGGGTGGTCAAGCTCGCCGAGCAGGTCGCCCGGTCCGAGGCCTCGGTGCTGATCACCGGCGAGAGCGGCACCGGCAAGGAGGTTCTGGCCCGCCACGTCCACCAGAAGTCCAACCGGGCGGGCAAGCCGTTCGTGTCGGTCAACTGTGCGGCGATCCCCGAGGCTCTGCTCGAATCCGAGCTGTTCGGCCACGAGAAGGGCGCGTTCACGGGCGCGGTCGCCCGGCGGATCGGCCGGTTCGAGGAGGCCAACGGCGGCACGCTGCTCCTCGACGAGATCTCCGAGATGGACGTGCGCCTGCAGGCGAAGCTGCTGCGCGCCCTCCAGGAGCGCGTGATCGACCGGGTCGGCGGCACCGCCCCGGTGCGGGTCGATATCCGCGTGCTCGCCACCTCGAACCGCAACCTCGCCGAGGAGGTCCGCAAGGGCACGTTCCGCGAGGACCTGCTGTACCGGCTCAACGTCGTCGCCCTGCGGCTCCCGCCCCTGCGCGAGCGCCCGGCCGACATCCTGGAACTCGCGACCCATTTCGCCCGGAAATACGCGGCGGTGAACGGTGTGCCGGTGCGCCCGCTCTCCGCGGAAGCCCAGGCGCTGGTGGTGAAGAACCCGTGGCGCGGCAACGTCCGCGAACTGGAGAACACCCTGCACCGGGCGGTGTTGCTCGCTTCCGGCGACACGATCGGCCCGGAGGCGATCCTCTCGCCGGACGGAGAGACCTTCGCCGCCGAGGGGCCGGCGGCGCGCGCCGCGCAGGTCGCGGAGGCCGCCACCCGCGGCTTGGTGGGACGGACCGTGGCGCAGGTCGAGTGCGACCTGATCCTCGACACCCTCGATCATTGCCTCGGCAACCGCACGCACGCGGCCAAGATCCTGGGCATCTCGATCCGGACCCTGCGCAACAAGCTCAACGAGTACGTCTCGGCGGGCCTCGACGTGGCCGAGCCAGGCGGCGTCCGGGCGAACGTCGCCTGCGGCTGACGCGATCGGTCGGGCGCCCCTCACGGGCGCTCGCACCCGGCCCCGTCGCGTGGCGCTGCCTGGACGAGTCAGAACGTCATCCCGGAATGTCATCCGCCCCGGGCACCCGCGAGGGCGGCGCTCGGTGGACGCCGCTCAGCGCCGCCCGCTCTGGGCCGCCTTGTGGGCCTCGGTCTGGGCCGCGAAGGCGGCGTCCAGCTTGCGCAGCGACTCGAAGCGGGCAACGTCGCCTTCGACGTCGCGGATCGTCTCCTCGACGAGGTGACGCTGGAGGGCGACGCGCGGATCGTCCGGCGGAAACGCCTCCCGCTCCTGCAGCCGGAGCACGGCCTGCCGCACCACCGTGTAGACCGCCTCGCGCTCCTCACGGGTCATCGACGGCTGGATCGCCTTCGCGACGAGATCGGAAAAATCCGACATGGATCGTTAGACTTCGCTCATCCCGGGGCGCCCGGTTCGCCGGGCCGCCTCCCTCTACAGACCGCGCCGCGCGGGATCCAGATCCCGGGGACTGCGGCTACATCCTCTGGTCGCGGATGCCCGCGATCAGCAGCGCGGACGAACTCCAGATCACCAGGAAGCAGAAGAACGCCACCAGCAGGCTGTGGCCGCGCTCGGGATAGAGACTGTCCGTGGGCAGGACCGGCGGCACGAAGGTGGCCAGGAAGATGTGCTGCTTGCTGGCCGAGACCCGGGCGCGGTCCAGCAGGGTATGGGCGGATTCCTCCAGCTTCTCGGCGATGGTCCGCTCCACGAGCAGACCCTCGTACTGGAGCAGCGCCTCGGTCAGGTTCTGGCCGCCCGAACCCGCCGTGGCGCTCGTCAGTTCGTCCTGGAGCGTCTTCATCTGCTGGTCGATGGCCGCGATGTTGGCCACCAGCGTCTGGATCGAGCGCGAGCGCTCGTCCAGGTTGGAGCTGCGCAGGACCTGCAGGTCGTTCTCGGCCTTGAGCTTGTCCTTCCGCAGGAGCGTCAGTGTTGTCAGCGTCCCCTCGGCTGTCTTGATGGGATCGATCACCCCCCACTGATTGCGGAAGGATTGCAGGCCGAGATGCGCCTTGCGCAGACGGTCCTGCGCGACCTTGGCGTCGGTCTCGGCCTGGGCGACCATGTCGGACTGGGCGCGCTTCGAAATGTCGTTGATCAGCGCCTCCGAGCGCCTGACCACCTCGTTGGCGATGGTCAGAGCGTCCTGCGGCGTGAAGGCGCGCACGGACAGGCGGATCACGCCCGAGATCGAGTCGATATGCGCCTCGACGTGCTTGCGCCAGTATTTGGTCAGGTCCTCGATCGGGTCTGAAGGATCGAAGCGCGCCCAGAAATCCGCCTCGGTCCGGGAGAACATCTTGGAGATGCCGATGCTCTTCTCGAGGGCCTCAACTAGAGTCTGGCTGCTGATGTAGTCGCGGACGATGAAGCTGTCCTGGCTGTTGTGCTTCTGGATCAGGTTCGTGTACTGGCCGAGCGAGATGTTCTCCATCGGCTCGACGTTGCCGCGGACCGCGAACTGGGCCTCCGCGACGTACTGGTTGGACGCGAACGCGAACAGGTACAGGCCGACCACGAGGGTCGGCAGCAGCACGAAGAAGCTGACGCGGCGGATGATGCGGCCGCCATAGCTCGACGTGTCCTCCTCGCGCGGGCGCAGGCCCGGCAGCCGGGTCCAGTCCAGGCGCTCGCGGACCGAGGCGACCAGCGCCCGGCTCGTGCGCTTCTCCGGGACCGGCCGAATGGTCTCGGCGCTCCGCCGCAGCTCGGTCATCGTCGGTGCGGCGAACGTCACGATCTCGCCTTCGCGCGTGTCGTCCTTGACCTCGTCGAAGCTCATCCGCTCATTGTTCCTGGGTCTGCGCCGGTTCCGCTGCCGCGGCGCCGGCCGATGGGCGGCCCGTGCGCGGCTTCGGGAATCCCGTTCTTTTAGGCCCTTTTTATGGCGCCCCACCCGGACGCCCGCCGGCTGCTGCGCCGCGACGACGGGCGGCGTGGCGCCGAACGGGTATCGCGTCCTACAGTCTCTGAATGATGACAGAAGCGCGTGTCCTGGGCGGCGACGACCGCCCGACCGGCCGTTCGGCCAAGACGAACTCGGCCAAGACGAGTTCGGCCAAGACCAAGCTGACCGACATCGTGGTCGTGTGCTCCAAATGCGCCAAGCGGCAGGGGCTGCGCGGGCGCGACCTGCGCGGCCTGCTGAAGAAGGGCGCCAAGCAGGTCGCGCGGGATGGGGGGGCCGGCCGACGGCGGAAGCTCTGCATCGTCGAATCGGGCTGCCTCGGCCCCTGCCCGAAGCGGGCGGTGGCGATCGCCACCGGGGCGAGCCTTGCCGCGGGCCGCGTCGTCCTGCTCGATCCCGCCGCCGGACCGGCCGAGGCTCTCGCCGCCGTGCTCGATCCGGTCCTGTCCCGCCGTCGCCCCCCGAATTCGGCCCCAATAGCACTCTAGCCGCGGAGCCACCCGACGAATCGCCGCCGGCACGCTGACCGGCCCAACCTGGAGCGCGCTCTTGCCCGCCTCTCGACGCGAGGCCCGCACACCGTGACCGGCGACCGCGTTTCCCGGAAGCGGCGTATGGCCCAGGCCGTGCTGCGTCGCCTGCCCCTGTTCGGCACACTGATCGGCCTGGGCCTCGCGGTCTGGCTCGTGGCGACCAACGATCTCGCCGCCGTGGCCGCGGCCTTCGGGCGGATCGGCGTCGCGGGCTTCGCCGGCGTGACCCTGGTGCGGATCCTGGTGGTCCTGATCTGCGGCCTCGCCTGGGCGCGCATCCTCGACGGGCTGATGCCGGGGACGGCCGCGGCCTGCCTGATCCTGCGCTTCGTCCGCGAAGGCATCAACGTGCTGCTGCCCGTGGCGTCGGTGGGCGGGGACGTCCTCGGGGCGCGCCTCCTGACCTTCTGGGGCGTGGCCGGCTCCCTGGCGGCGGCCTCCGTCCTGGCCGACATGCTGTTCCAGGTCGGAACGCTCGCCCTCTTCGCCGGCCTCGGTGCCGGTCTCCTGAGCCGGGTCGACGGCGCCGAGGCGGCGGCCCTCGCCAGCTGGACGCTGCGGACGCTCGCAGTGGCCGGACTGGCGGTGGCGGCGTTCTTCGCCCTCCAGCGCACCGGCATCGTGCGGCAGATCGAGGCGCGGCTCGCCGCCCTCGGCCGGCGCTTCGTGCGCGAGACCGAGGCACGCCCCGAGCCGACCCCACGGATCCAGGGTGCCCTCGACACGGTCTGGGCATCGAGCCGCCGGGGACACCTCGGCCAATCCCTCGCGCTGCACGCGCTGGCCTGGCTGCTCGGCACGGCCGAGGTCGCCGTCGTCCTCGCCTGCATCGGCGTGGATCATGTCGGCCTGGCGGACATCCTGGTGATCGAGGCGCTCAGTCAGGCGATCAAGGCCGCCGCCTTCCTGGTTCCGAGCGGCCTCGGCGTCCAGGAAGGCGGCCTCGTCCTGGTCTGCGGCCTGTTCGGCATCGACGCCGGCACCGCGCTCGCCCTCTCGCTGGCCCGCCGCGTGCCCGACGTGGTGCTCGGCCTGCCGGCTCTCCTCGTCTGGCAGAATCTCGAGGCGCGCCGGGCCGGCGTCAGCCCGGCCACCCCCAGCTGCGACCGCCCGTGACCCGAACGCATCCCGCGCCGACCCGCCCGACGGGCATCGTCCCGAAGCTGCCTCTCCGGCGGCTCGCCCTCTCCGGACTCGCCGGCACGCTCCTCGCCGCCGGTCCGGCACTCGCCCAGAGCGTCACCCTGGATCTCGGAGCCGGGGGCACCACCGAGCGCGCCCTGCAGCTCGTCGCGCTGATCACCGTCCTGGCGGTGGCCCCGTCCGTGCTGGTCATGGCCACGGCCTTCACCCGCATCGTGGTGGTGCTGTCGATCCTGCGTTCGGCCCTGGGAACCCAGACGGCCCCGCCGACCGCGGTGCTCGTCAGCCTCGCCCTGTTCCTGACCGCCTTCGTGATGGCCCCGACGGGCCGCGCCGCCTACAGCGCCGGGATCGAGCCGCTGATCGCCGGCCGGATCACGCAGGCGCAGGCGTTCGAGCGTGCCTCGGCACCGTTCAAGACCTTCATGCTGCGCAATGTGCGTGAGAAGGATCTGAAGCTGTTCCTCGACCTCGCCAAGGTGCCGGCGCCGAAAGGGCCGGAGGATGTCGGCCTCGAGATCGTGACCCCGGCCTTCATGATCTCGGAACTGCGCAGGGCCTTCGAGATCGGCTTCCTGCTGTTCATCCCGTTCCTGATCATCGACCTCGTAGTCGCCTCGGTGCTGATGGCCGTCGGCATGATGATGGTCCCGCCGGCGACGGTGGCGCTGCCGTTCAAGCTGATCTTCTTCGTGCTGGTCGATGGCTGGACCCTGGTCGCCGGCTCCCTGGTCCAGAGCTACGGCGGATGATCGCGGCCCGGTTGCGGGCCGGCGTGGGACGTCGCATCGACGATCCGGACCTCCGCGAAGCCTTCCGCGCACGACGGCGGCTCGAACAGGTGCTCGACGGAGCGGATGCTGGCCTCGGGAACCTGCCGGTCGGCGGGGCGGCGCCGGTTCCGTTCGACGGCAACCGCGAGCGGCGCGCGGATCCAGACGGCTTCTGCGGGGACGCCGCAGGATCGCGCGATGGCGAGGATCGGTGCGCGGTGCCGCCGGCCGGGCAAAGCGGCATCGACGTAGACGTGGCCGGCCTGCGGCCGCTGCCGGGCAATCCAAGTGGACTTGCCACCGCCCTGCAGGCCGCACACGAGCACGAGCCGCTTGGCCGATGGCGCGGTGAGCGCAGCGCGCAGCGCCGCGAAGGCCAGGCGCCACGCCTCGGCATTCCGGTCGGGCGTCCAGACGCGGCCCGTCTCGGTCTCGAGGAAGGCGTCCGGATCGATGACGACCGGCCCGCTCACCCCGGAGGCGTGCCGGGGGTTTCGGCGCTGCTCTGCTGCTGACCACCCTGCGGCGCCTCGCCATTCGTGCCCGGCGCCACGGGCCGGCCACGATCGGGTGCGGCGGCGTCCGGGTACCGCTTGCGATACTCGGCCAGGAAGGCCGATAGGGTCTGGGCCTTCGTGGCGCGGGCGGCGATGTCCCGGAAGCCGGGCGTCCGGGTCGGGTCCGTGCCCGTGAGGAGGGCGAAGGTGCGGGCGTCCGGGCTCGCCGCCATCGCCTCGGAGAACTTCGCCTTCAGCCGCTCGAGGCCGATCGCCTCACGGGCGAGGTCGTAGGCGATCGCCGCGCGCACGACGTCGGCGCGCGCCTGATCGTCCAGGGGCTGGCCGGATCGCCACGCCTCGCCGAGCAGGCCCTCGTGGGCTTCGCCGGCCTCGCGCCAGCGGCGGGCACCCCAGTAGATGTCGGCCCGCAGGCGCTCGATATCCGGGCCGCTCTCGCCCTCGATCGTCTCCAGGGCGAGGTCGGTGCGCGTCAGGTCCGACAGGGCACGGGCTCGGATGAGGCCCCGGGCGCGCTTGAGTTCGCCCGGGAGTTCGGGGAGATCGGTGGCGTCGAGGACCTTCAGCGCCTCCATCGGCTTGTCGTCCATCAGCCGCACGGTGGCGAGGCGCGCGGCCACAGCCGAGCGTGCCGGGCCGGTGAGGCGGTTGTCGATCTGGTACTGCAGGAGGTCGGCTGCGGAATCGAGGAGGTCGAGACCCACGAGGCGGTCGGCCAGCCGGCGCACCACCTCGTCGCCGCGCCGCCCGATCGGGCTCAACTCGCGGAAATCGAAGAAGAGGGCGACGGCCTCGACCCCGGACAGCGCATCCCCCTTGTCGGTGAGGTAGAGATTCTCGAAGGCGGCTTGCGCGTCCCGGGCCAGGGCCGCCGTCGCGGGAGCGTTGGGCGCGAAGGCGTTGGCCCGGCGCACCGCCGTGAAGGCATCGCGCCACCGGCCGGCTCCGAGGTAGAGGCGCGCGAGTCCGACCGTGATGCCGTCCTCGACCGGGCCGCCGTGCCAGGTCAGCGCCAGCCGCTCGAGCCGCTCCATCGCGGCGTCGGCGGTCATCTTGCCGGCGGCCCGGGCGAGGAGAGCGCCCCTGAGGGCGGCCTCGGCCGAGACCGGCCGCACCGCCGACTGGTCCAGGCGGGCATAGGCGTCCAGGGCCGCCTCGATCTGGCCGGTCGCCTCGGCCACCCGGGCACGGACCAGGGCCAGCCGGTCGCGGATCCAGGGCTGCAGATCGCGCTCGGCCTCCGCCCGGGCGGCGGCGGTCTCGGCATCACCGTTCTCGATCGCCGATTCCGCCGCGCTGGCGCGGATCGTCTGCGCCAGATCCGCGGGATAGCCTTTGGCCAGCGGCAGGACCTTGAGAAAGCCGGCCTCCGCCACCTTCCAGTCGCCCGACCCGGCCGCCGCCATCGCCCGCCACAGGGCGGCCTCGGGATCGTCGGTGAGGAGCGGCACGCTGAGGGCCTTCAGCGCCTCGGCGCTCCGGCCGATCCGCACCAGAGCCATGCCCCGGAGAAGGGCGGTGTCGCGCTGCGCGGCGAGGAGCGGATCGTCGCTGGCCGCGGTCTCGAGCGCCGTCAGGCCCTCGTAATCCAGGCCGTTGGCGAGATCCGCGCGGGCCAGGGCCAGCCGTGCCGGCCCGCGCTCGGAGGGCGTCGCGGCGACCACCGCGGCGAAGAGGCCGCGCAGGGTGTCGCGCACGTTCCCCATCCGGGCGCGCTCCCAGGATTCCTTCGCGATCGCGAGGGCACCCGCCTCGGCGAGCACCGCGTCCGGCTTGCGGGCCGCCACAGAGGCCGCGAGACCGCCCTCGCGGCCGATCGAGACGGCCTCCAGTTCGGGGCGCACCGCCAGGTCGTCGGCGCCGGCGAGCACCGCGAGGCCGTGCCGGCTCGGCAGGATCTCGAAATCGACGAAGCGGCGGCTCTTCGGATTGCCGACCGGGCGCTGCGCGGTCGAGGTGACCACCGCGATCCGCTCGTCATCGAGGGTGAGCCACGTCGCCGAACCGGGATGCGGCAGGGCCAGCGCCACGGCGATGCGACCGGACGGATCGGGCTTGCGGACCGGATCCAGGATGTCGCTCGGGCTCAGGGCGTCGCCCGCCGAGAGTTCCCAGGCCGGGCCGGCGTCGGTGGTGACGGCGTTGAGATCGACGAGGCGGCCGGGCGGGATCGGAAAGCGCAGGACCGTAAGCGGTCCCGTGCGGGCCGGCGGTCCCATCGGCGCGAGCCCCTGGCGCTCCGACGGTATGGCCACCGGCTCTGCGGTCTCGAAGGCCAGCGTGGCGACGCCGCCGCGCTCGAACAGGACCGCCGGCGGCAAGGACTGGAACGGAAAGACCAAGCCGGCGCCGGCGTGGCGCCGCGGCGGCACCTCGGGCGGACGCGCCTGGGCGGCCGGCGCCTCGGCAGGGCGCGGCGACACCGGCAGCGACGGCGGCGGCTGGGCAACGGCGGGGCCCGGCACGTCGACGGCGGCCGTCGCCGGCTCCGGCGGCTTCCGCCGGACGACGTCCACGAACAGGGCTCCGTCCTCGCGCTCGGTGCCGATGGCGAAGCCGTCCTCGGGCGTGACGAGGAGGCTCGCCGAGGTCGCGTCGACCTCCGTCGCCAGCTTGGCGATGCCGGGCCGCGGCCGGCCGCGGGTTTCACCCGCATCGATCGTCCAGGCGCCGATCACCCGCACCCGGGTCGCGGGGCCTTCTGCAGTCACGGTGGTGACGGCCTCCGCGGGCAGGCGCAGCGACAGCCGCGTGAGCGTCGGCAGCCGCGCGAGTTCGAGCGGGAGGGGCCGGCGGACCGGGACCGGCAGGCGCGCCTTGAGTGCCTCCTCGGCGGCCCGGGCTCGGCGAGCGAGGTCGGCGACCACCTCGGCCGGAAGCGGCGGCGGCAGGCCGGACCAGCCCTCCGGCAGCAGGTCGACGAACACGCGCTCCCCGGCCGACTGGACGTTGATCCGATAGGGCCGCTGCAGGGCAAGCCGAAGGCCGGTGCCGTCGGGATCGCGGCGCACGCTGGCGACGAAGGCCGGCATCTCGTCGGCCAAATGCTCGGGTCCGGGCGCGATCCGCTCGCCGTAACCGACGAGGAGCACGCCGCCGGCGAGCTTGGCCTTGACCGCGACCGGCTTGTCGAAGGTGAGCACGATCCGGCCGTAGCCGCCGGCGCCGCCGCCGATCTCGTTGCCCTTCGCGCCGATCAGCCGGGCGGCCAGGGCCGGATCGACCGCCGCCAGAAAGGCGAGCAGCGCCAGCGGCGCGGCCAGCAGCCGCGCACAACGCCCTCGACCGACCCGGGGTCGCCCGCCCACCGATCCCATCGCCTCGCCGATCCGAACCCGGCGCGCGGCCCGGACGGGGCCGCGGCGCGCGGCGCCACATCTCGGCGGGATCCTGGGGCAGCGCGGCTAACGCTGGCTTAACCGTAACCGGAAAAGGCCGCCGACCGCCGCAGGCCTCAGCCGCTGAGGGCGACGGCCCGGTCGAAGGCCTGCGGAAAGCCCGTCAGGGGAACGGTGATCGTGGCCGGATCCGTACCGCCGGTCTTCTGGCCGGTGACGGTCAGCGTCTTGGCGTTGCGCATCCCGTCGAGTGCGAGCGTCGGGAAGCTGATCGGAACGATGCAGCCCTCGGCGCTGCAGGTCATGTAGGGCGCACCCTTGCCGAGGGTCTGCTCGTCGAGCTTGAAGGACACACCCGGCTCGATGGCGAGGCCGAAGGGCATCAGCACGACCCCCTCGGAGCGGCCGTTCGCGGGCGTCTGCAGCTCGAAGCCGAACTTGCGCCGACCGGTCTGCGAATCGCCCTGCGCCTGGGCCACGATGCAGGTGACCTTGTCGTTCGGTCGGGTGCAGGTCATCGTCCAGTCGCCGTAGCTCTCGCTGACGGTGCTGGCGCCGGCAGGCCAGACGGCGTGGGCCGGCGTCGCCGGGTGCGCGTCGCTGTCCGCCGACTTTGCTGCCTCCGCGGGTTTGGCAGCCTTGGGCGCGGCCGGCTTCGGCCGAGGCTTCGGCTTGGCCTTGGAGGGCACCTCGGTGGCCGGAGCGGCCTCGGGCTCCGCATCCTGGGCGCGCGATGCCGGGATCGGGACCGCCAGAAGCGCCGTCGCGATCAGGCTGAGTCGCAGGAGCGCGCGAAGTGTCGGCATGGAATCACGAGTCCCCGAGGCCATCAGACGGGAATGCCGCCTAAAGCCCTAGCCGGGGCGACGCAATCGCCCGGCACGCCGCCGTGCGACGAGGCTGCCCTCAGAACGGATTCGGCCCGCCGACGGCGCGGGCGAGCGCGCAGCGGCGCGCGAAGGAGGTCTCGACACCATTCCGCAGGGCGCGGCTGACGGCGAAGACGAGGGTGAGGAAGCCGGGATCACGGTCGGCGGTCTCGACGACCGGGCCGGGGATCCGGGAGGTGATGAGCGCGAGCATGGTGGACTCCGAGGGCGAGATCCCGGGCGTTCCGACGCTCCCCAGTTTTCACAGCCGTCTCCGCGGCCTTGCTGCAGCGCACTATGAGCCCTGCGCCGAAGGCCTGCCACTTGCGTCGAGACAGGGGCCGCATGCGCCAGGATCATACTTGGGCGTGTTTTCGCGCAAGGGTGTGTTAAGGAAGGTTCCGACAGGCGCGGTTGACCGGCGACGGTCGAGCCGCCATTGAGCGCGTTTCCGGCGACTCGGCCCCCGGACCGCACCGGCACCGCACCCACGGCGCGGGCCTGTCGCCGCACTGTCACACGCGCGCCATAACCCGCCCGCGAGCCAGACGCGCGGACGCTCCCGGCATCCGCCCTACTGAGGATCTCCCGCATGACCGATCAGCCGACCCGTCACCCGATCCATGGCCGCATCACCGGCCCTATCGTGATGATCGGCTTCGGCTCGATCGGCCGGGGCACCCTGCCCCTCATCGAGCGTCACTTCGAGTACGACCGCGCCCGCTTCACCGTGATCGACCCGGTCGACACCCATCGGGCGCTCGCCGAGAAGCACGGCCTGCGCTTCGAGAAGGTCGCGCTGACCCAGGAGAACTATCGCGACGTGCTGACCCCGCTCCTCACCGAGGGTGGCGGACAGGGCTTCTGCGTCAACCTCTCGGTCGACACCTCCTCGCGCGCCATCCTGGAACTCTGCCGCGAACTGGGCGCCCTCTACATCGACACGGTGGCGGAGCCCTGGCCGGGCTTCTATTTCGACAAGACCAAGAGCCAGGGCGACCGCACCAACTACGCGCTCCGCCAGGACATCCTCGACGCCCGCGCACAGAAGCCCGGCGGCACCACGGCGGTCTCCTGCTGCGGCGCCAATCCCGGCATGGTGTCATGGTTCGTCAAGCAGGCACTCCTGAACATCGCGCAAGATACCGGCCTGCAGCGGCCGGAGCCCAAGACCAAGGCCGAGTGGGCCGCGCTGATGAAGGATCTGGGCGTGAAGGGTGTCCACATCGCCGAGCGGGACACCCAGCGCGCCAAGACCCCGAAGCCGCGCGGCGTCTTCGTCAACACCTGGTCGGTGGAGGGCTTCGTCTCCGAGGGCAACCAGCCGGCGGAGCTGGGCTGGGGCACGCACGAGACCTGGAAGCCCGCCAATGCCCGCGAGCAGGAGAAGGGCTCGCGCTGCGCGATCTACCTGCTGCAGCCGGGGGCCGATACCCGGGTGCGCACCTGGGTGCCGACCGCCGGCGCGCAGTTCGGCTTCCTCGTGACCCACAACGAGGCGGTCTCGATCGCCGACTACTACACGGTGCGCGAAGGCGACGAGCCGGTCTTCCGGCCGACCTGTCACTACGCCTACCACCCGGCCGACGACGCGGTTCTGTCGCTCCACGAGATGTTCGGCAACGCCGCCAAGGTCCAGGAGCAGCAGCACATCCTCGACGAGACCGAGATCGTCGACGGCATCGACGAGTTGGGCGTGCTGGTCTACGGCCACGCGAAGAACGCCTACTGGTACGGCTCGCAGCTGTCCATCGAGGAGACCCGGCGGATCGCCCCCTACCAGAACGCCACCGGCCTGCAGGTAACCTCGGCGGTGCTCGCCGGCATGGTCTGGGCGCTGGAGAACCCGGAGGCGGGCATCGTCGAGGCCGACGAGATGGATTTCCGCCGCTGCCTGGAGGTCCAGACCCCGTATCTCGGCCCGGTCGTGGGCGTGTACACCGACTGGACGCCGCTGACCGACCGCCCGGGCCTATTCCCGGAGGACATCGACACCAGCGATCCCTGGCAGTTCCGCAACGTGCTGGTGCACGGCTGAGGCGCCGGCGCGGCCCGGCGAGCTCGCATCCCCCATCGGGGCGGCGAGCAGCGCCGATGGGGGAGGCCCCGCGGCGACGGGCTACTCGGCCTGCCGCCGGGTCACGAGGGTGCGGTTCGGCTCGACCTCGCCCTTGTCCTGGTACAGCGGGACGATGGCGCGCAGCCAGCCGCGGACCTCGCGGCCGCCGTAATTGCGCTCGACCACGTCGCGCGTGACGTAGGCCTGCAGGTTAACGGGACCGAAATTGTACCCGACGAGGCCGCCCACCGCGATCTGGCCCTGGGGCCGGCCGCTCGCCACCGCGGTCGGCAGGTCGCTCGACCCGAACGCGACCGCGCCGACCTGCCACCTGCCGAACTTCTTCGTCATGGTCAGGTCGAGATTCAGGTAATCCGGATACAGGACACCGGACGGCGAGCGCGTGTCGAGGAAGACGCCGTGGAGCAGGTTCGCCGTGAGGTTCCAGTCCTGGCCCGTGTAGCTCACCGCGAAGCGGTGCGTCAGCGAGGCGGACTGGGTCAGGAAGCGCGTCTGGATCGGCAGGTAGCCGCCGAACAGGTAGCTGACGCCCACGTCGTGTCCGAGATCCCAGGCGAGCTGGGCGGCCAGCAATTGCTGGCCGACGCCGCTCTGATAGGGCGCTCCCTGGCTTCTCGCCGCCGCGATCGGCTGCGTGAAGAAGAACTGGAGGCGCCCGCCCGCGACGTCCCAGGGGGTCGCCCAGGCGAAGGTCGGCAGGTTGACGTTCGTCGCCGAGTCGCGGGGTCGCGTCCCGCGGACGCCGAAGCTCGACAGGTTCACGAAGTACAATCCGACAGGCAGCTGCGCGCCGACCGGCAGACCGACCGTCTGGCCGGGCTGGGCCGCGGACGCCGCCCGCGCGGTCGTCGCCGCCGAGGTGACGGCGATGGGAATGGTGACGGCGAGAGACGCCGCCGCGACCCCGCGTGACGTCAGGCTGAATCCGACCATGGGAACCCCGAACCGAGGCCCCGGGATCCGGGGCCGATCGAGATGGGACGGGTGTTCGCGCGGCCGGCATCCCGCCCTCAGGGCCAAGTCGTGTGCAACAGCACGGAGCCGATGGTTCGAGGCCTGCGAGCCGGGATTGGATCAGGGGCCGGCGACGTCCAGGACCAGATCACTGCGATAGGTCGTCCCCTCCACCGGGTTCGAGACCCAGCGGCAACGCCCGACCGCCATGTCGTGGCCCGCGTGGAAATGGCCCGAAATCCACAGCTCCGGCCGCTCGGGATCGGCGAGATCGTCGAGGGCGGTGCTGGCGTAGAAGGCCGGCACCCACCAGGGGACGCCGGGCGCGTCCCGGAACCGGTCCGCCGCCAGCGGGCTCGCCGGGTGATGGGTCACCACGACGGTCGGACCGTCGTGCGGGATCCGGAGCGCCGCGTGCAGGGCCGCCCGCTCGATCCGGTGCTCCGCCATCGCGTCCGCGGGCTGCCAGGAGCTGCCGTCGGCCTTGCGGATCGCGCCGAGATACTCCCGCGAGCCCGTCACCGGATCGGTCATGCGGGCGGCCGCATAGGCCACCGGATCGGCGGGGCGGTCCGGTGCGTCGGGCGCGAGCCAGCGCCCGGCGAGGGTCCAGTCGCTCCACAGGGTCGTGCCGACGAAGCGCACGCCGTCGATGACGCGGCTCTGCGACCGCTGGAGCAGGTGGATCCGGGCGCCGAGCGCGTTCAACCGCGCGACCTCGGCTTCCAGGGCGGCCAGGAGTTCCACGGCGGTCCGCCCGTCTCCAGTCGGGGCGTAGCGCTCGTGGTTGCCCGGCACCAGCACGACGGGCCGGGCCTGTGCGAGGTGCAGCAGGGCCGCGAGCCCCCGCTCGGGATGCCCCTCGTGGAGGTCGCCGGGGCAGACGAGCAGGTCGAACGGTGCCGCGGGCGGCGCGATCAGGTCGAGCCGGCGCCGCTCCAGGTGCAGGTCCGAGACCGGGAAGATGCGCATGGCTGTCGCTGCTCGGAGGGCCGTTATCGCGCGGCTCTGCGCTCGGCCGCCGCGGCCCGGAGGATGTCGGCGGCCGCGTCGGCGTTGAGGATCGCGATTCCCGCCGCCACGACGAGGTCCGGCCAGGGGGATGGATCGAGCGCGGTCACGAGACCGGCGGCGATGATCGCCAGATTGGCGACGGCATCGTTGCGCGCCGAGAGATAGGCGGCCCGGGTCAGGCTGCCGGACCCGGAGCGATGCTTGGCGAGCATGAGCGCGCAGGTCAGGTTGACGGCGAGCGCCCCGAGGCCCGCGAGGGTCAGCGGCAGCGCGGCGGGGGCGGTGAAGTCGGCGATCTTGCCGTAGGCCGCCCAGGCACCCGCGAACGCCGGCAGGAGCAGGATGCCGGCCATGGCGGTCCCCAGGCGTGCGCGGTTGCGCGCGCTCCAGCCGAGACCCGCGAAGATCAACAGGTTGATCGCCGCGTCCTCCAGGAAATCGAGGCTGTCGGCGATCAGCGCCACCGAGCCGATGGCGAGCGCCACCGCGATCTCGATGCCGAAATAGCCGAGGTTCAGCGCCGCCACGCGGGCGACGACCGAACGGAGGGCGGGCGGCGCGGGCCTGGGCGTTTCATCGGCGATCACGGGACGCCTCATCGCCGACACGCGGGTCGCTGTCGAGCGGCTGTTGAGAAATCCATGGCCGCGGCTCAAGAAAGTTCGACGGCCTTACGCCTTTGTCCGGGTGGATTCGGCGCCGCGATCGTGCGACGCCGTTGTCGGAGCCGGCCGCACCCGATGAGAGACCGGCCGGAACCGGAGGTCTGCCGCGTCATGCTGCCCGAACTGCGCGTGCTCTATTTCGAGGATCTCGAGGTCGGACTGTCGGAGACACTGTCGAAGACCATCGCCTCCTCCGACGTGGTGGGCTTCGCCGAGATCACAGGCGACCGCAACCCGATCCATCTCTCCGAGCACTTCGCCGCGCGCACGCCGTTCGGCACCCGCATCGCCCACGGCCTGTACACCGCCGGGCTGATCTCCGCGGTGCTCGGCACCCGCCTGCCCGGGCCGGGCGCCGTCTACATCTCGCAGACCCTGAACTTCCGTGCCCCGGTGCGGATCGGCGACGTCGTCGACGTCACCGTGACGGTGGCCGAACTGATGCCCGAGCGGCGACGCGCGCGCCTCGCCTGCCGGTGCTCCGTGGGCGGCGAGACCGTCCTCGACGGCGAGGCGCTGGTGAAGGTCCCGACCAAGGCCGAGGCCGACCCGCTCGTGAGCCGCACCGAGCGGTCCCAGGGCTGAGGTGATCCCGGAACCGGAAACCCTCACCGACCCGGACGACCCCCGCCTCGAGCCCTACACCCGGATGCGCGAGCGCGATCTCGTCGGCCGCGCCGGGTGCTTCATCGTCGAGGGAGAGGTGACCCTGCGGCTGCTCCTCGGCCGCCGCAGCCGGTTCCGCGCCGCATCGATCCTGATCGCGCCGGAGCGCTGGCCGGGTCTGGCCTCCGCCGTCGCCGCCTGTCCGGAACCGCCGCCGGTGTTTCGCGCCGGCAAGGGCGTGATGAGCGCGGTTGCCGGCTTTCCGATCCATCGCGGCGTCCTCGCGGTCGGCCTGCGCGGCGCGGAGCCCGATCCCGCCGGGCTCGTCCCGCCCTCGCCCGCGCCGGCCATGGTGCTCGGGCTCGCAGGCCTCACCAACCACGACAATGTCGGCGCCGCCTTCCGCAACGCCGCCGCCTTCGGGTCCGATGCGGTGCTGCTGGACGGGGCGAGCTGCGATCCGCTCTACCGCAAGAGCATCCGGGTCTCGGCCGGGGCCGCCCTGATCCAGCCCTTCGCCCGGCTCCCGGCGGCGCAGGATTGGCTGCAATGCGCAGAGGCCCTCGACCTTCAGCCGTTGGCCTTCAGCCCGGGGGCGAGCGAGACCCTGGATGCACTCGCCGTCCCGAAGCGGGCGCTCCTGATCCTCGGCACCGAGGGGCCCGGCCTCGACGCGGCGACCCTGACCCGGGCACGGCCGATCCGCATCGCGATGGCCGCCGGCTTCGACTCGCTGAACGTCGCCACGGCCGCGGGCATCGCCCTGCACGCCATCGCCCGCGGTCAGGGACGGCTCGGCCTGGCGTGACGGTTGCTGGGCCGTGCAGCCGGAACCGGTCGCACGGCTTCCGAGCGCGTCCTGCCCGTGCGTCCTGCCCGTGCGTCCTGCCCGTGCGTCCTGCCGCCTGCGTCCCGCACGCGATACCGGCCGGCCCCCGGTGGGGCCGGCATGGCGCGGACATCAATCATCGCAGTGCCGGCGCCGGGGAATAGGCGCCCTCCGCACTGTTCCGCATGCATAACGCCAACCGATCGACGTTTCGCGCACGCGCCTTTCAAGTAGGATCGATGGATCCGCAGGACGGACGCTGCGCTGCACCGCATGTCGATCATTCCGACCCTTCACTTCAACACGGATACGCTCGATCCGGCGCAGGCCTTCGCGGCCTGGCGCGATCTGATGGCGCCGATCATCCGCGTCGAGCAGGTCCCGGATGGCCCAACGCCGCGAGGAAACCTGTCCTGCACGATGCTGGGCGACATCCTCGCCAGCCGGATGGTCTTCTCCGCCCAGCGCATGATCCGCGACCGCCGCCATGCTGCGGCGACCCCGGATCACTTCACCTTCATGCTGTACGTCTCCGGGGGGCTGTCCGGGGAGATCGCGGGCTGCACGGTGGTGCAGCAGAGAAACCGGATCATGGCGGCCAACATGGGGCGCGAACTCGATGCCCATGGCGTGCGGTCCAGCGCGATCGGGTTGACGATCCCGCGTCGCTTGCTGGACGACCTCGTGATCGAGCGCATCCCGACCTTCCTGGACCGGGAGAGGAACCGGCTGCTGATCGCCCGGCTGCACGCCCTCTATCGCCGGCTTCCGACGACGGGGGCCGACGAGGAGCAAGCGCTTGCGCGGGAGCTGACGGCCTTCGTCCGACGCCTGTTCGACCCGTCCTCCGCCCCGGACGTGCTGCACGGTCCGGAACTCGATGTCGGCCTCATCGCCCTGGCCGAACGCGTCATGGACCTCCATCTCGGCGCGCCCGACCTCTCGCCGCAATGGCTGGCCGATGGCACGGGCGTCTCACGCACGGTGCTGTACCGGGCGTTCCGTGACACGGGCGGCGTGATGCATCGCGTCTGGGAGAAGCGGCTGGAGGCGACGCGGCTCGCTTTGGAGGATCCGCTCGAGACCCGGCCGCTGACGCGCCTGGCGAGCGAACACGGCTTCAGGACGCCGGCGCATCTGAGCCACGCGTTCCGAGCCCGGTTCGGCGTGGCGCCGCGGGAGTGGCGCCGGATCCATGCATCGCCCTCCGCCCGGCGGTTCGAACCATCGCCGGCCCAAGCCCACGCTTGGTACGAGCGGCTCGGTCAGCGATGATCGGTCAGCGATGACTTGCCCCCGGTCTCGACGGCCGCGCGCAGGCCGCCGATCCGGATGCGTGGCCGGCGGGCTCGACCTACCACCGCCCGCCGAGCGCGCACGAACCTTGCGATCACGTTTCGACGGCAGGATCGGGTATGGTGTTCTGCGCGCGACAAACGGCTGCAATTGCCTCGCGCGGTTGCCAAGCTAGCTTGGCCGCATGGGGTATTGGGATTCTGTGAGGAGTCGAGGACGTTGCTTCAGTCAGGGGATGGGTTGCGGGCGCTGACCGGACGCCGGGTGGCCGTGGTCGGGGCCGGTCCAGGTGGACTCGCGGCCGCACTTCTACTGGCGCGGGCTGGCATCCACGTCACCGTCTTCGAGAAGGATGCGCAGGTCGGCGGCCGGACCAAGACCGTGGAGGCGCCGGGCGGGTATCGGTTCGATATCGGCCCCACCTTCTTCCTGTATCCACAGATTCTCGCCGACATCTTCGCGAGCTGCGGCGAGCGCCTCGAAGACCACGTCACGCTCGAACGCCTCGATCCGCAATATCACCTCGTCTTCGAGGGGAAGAACGGCATCTCGGGGACGATCCGCGCAACCGGCGACGTCGAGCGCCTGGAGCGCGAGATCGCCAGCGTCGCACCGGACGACGCCAAGAACGTCAAAGCCTTCTTCGCGGAGAACCGGACGAAGCTGCGCTACTTCAAGCCGGTGCTCGAACAGGCCTTCCATACCCTGCGCAGCATGGCGAGCCCCGCGATGCTGGCGGCCCTGCCCTACCTGCATCCCGGCCGGAGCGTGGACCGCGACCTCAAGCGCCATTTCGCCGACCCGCGGGTGCGCCTCGCCTTCTCGTTTCAGACGAAGTACCTGGGCATGTCGCCGTTCCGGTGCCCGAGCCTGTTCACGATCCTGTCGTTCCTTGAATACGAGCACGGGGTCTACCACCCGGTCGGCGGCTGCGGCGCAGTGTCGGACGCCATGGCCGGGCTCGCCGGCCGCATGGGCGTCGATCTCCGGCTCAACACCAACGTCGAGCGGGTGCTGTTCGAGGGCAAGCGCGCGAGCGGGGTGGTGGCGAACGGCGAGACGTTCAACGCCGACGCGGTGCTGATCAACGGCGACTTCGCCAAGGTCGTGCGTGCCCTCGTGCCGGAACGCCAGAGGCCGCGCTGGCGCGATGCCAAGATCGCCAAGGCCCGGCTCTCGTGCTCGACCTTCATGCTCTATCTCGGCATCGACGGAAAAATGCCCGACAGCCTCGGGCACCACACCATCCTGCTGGCGGACGGCTACGAGAAGAACATCCAGGAGATCACCGAGGGGACGCTGCCGATGCAGCCCTCCCTCTACGTGCAGCATGCCGGCTACACGGATGGCGGCATGGCGCCGCCAGGCCAGACCGCCCTCTACGTGCTGGTGCCGGTGCCGAACCTGAAGGCCGGCATCGACTGGCCGTCGACGCGGGCGACCTACCGCGCCCTGATCCTGGAACGGCTGAAGCTCCTCGGGCTCGGCGATATCGAATCCCGGATCCGGTACGAGCGGATCATCGATCCCACGCAGTGGGAAGAGGATTTCGCCGTCCACGAAGGCGCCACCTTCAACCTCTCCCACGACCTGATGCAGATGCTCTACTTCCGGCCGCATAACCGGTTCGGTCCCGGTCTCTACATCGTCGGCGGCGGCACCCATCCGGGCTCGGGCCTGCCGGTGATCTACGAGGGCGCCCGCATCTCCGCCCGGCTGCTGATCGAGGAGTTGGCCGGCGCTCGCGCCGCCGCCTCGGCGGGGATCCCCGAGACGGCCCCCCTGGCCACCTCCGGCGAGGCCTCGTGAGCGGGGCGCCGAACCGGAGACGCGGCCGCCGCCACACGGGCCGCGGTCCGATCGCGCTGGCGACCTGGCTCTGCCTCATCACCCTGCCCGCCTCGGCCGCAACCGTGCAGGTCGAGGTCGACGGGATCGAGCCGGGGGGCGGCCAGGTGCGCGTCGCCCTGTGCCAAGGGGGGCTCTCCGAGGGGTCGTGCGTCCGGGGCGACGATGCCCCGGCCTCCGCCGATCGGGGGCTGTTCACTTTCCCGGGCGTGAGCCCGGGAACCTACGCGGTGGCGGCCTACCAGGATGCCAACGGCAACGGCCGCCTGGACCGCACCGGCCTCGGCCTTCCGCTGGAGCCCTACGGCTTCTCGGGCGCCGCCGGGCGTCGGGAACGGCCCGACTTCACCGCGGCTGCCTTCGTGCTGCGAGAACCCGGTGCCGCCGTGCGGGTACGCCTCGCCCGCGCGCTTCCGAGGCGGTGAAGCGATGGACGATCCCCTCGTCCGGATCGCGGATGTCGGCCTCGACCTCCGCGGACGGCGGGTCTTGGATCGGGTCGACCTCGACCTCGCGGCCGGCGAGACCCTGGCGCTGCTCGGGCCGAACGGAGCCGGCAAGTCCTCGCTGATGCGCCTCGTGGCCGGACGGCTCAACCCGAGCGCGGGGTCGGTACGCGTGGCCGGAGCGGACCCCTACCGCGAAGGACGCGTCCGCCGCGCCATCGGCTGGGTGCCGCAGGAGATCGCCCTCTACCCACGGCTGACCGTTTCGGAGAATCTCGGCGTGTTTGGCCAGCTGGCCGGCGTGTCCCGGCGCGATCGGAGGGCTGCCGTCGACGCGGCCCTGGCGATGGCCGACATCGCCGACGTGGCCCGGCGCCCGGTCGGGGTCCTGTCGGGGGGGTACCGCCGCCGGGTCAACATCGCGGCGAGCCTCATGAACCGTCCCAGGCTGGTGCTCCTCGATGAGCCGACCAGCGGCGTCGACCTCGCCGCCCGGGCGGCGATCCACGGTGTCCTCGATCGGCTGAAGTCCGCCGGGACCGCGATCCTGATCGCCACCCACGATTTTGCCGAAGCGGAGCGTCTGGCCACCCAGGTGGCGTTCCTGGCGCAGGGCCACATCGTGCGGGCCGGCCGGCTCGGCGATCTGCTGGCGCAGTTGCGCACAGGCGCCCCCGAACGGGAACTCAGCCTCGCCGTTCCGGTGGCGGGCCAGGCCGAGGGTGTGCTGCGCCGAGCCGGCTTCGCGCCGGCCGAGCCGGGCGGTCTGGTCTGGCGCTCGGTGGAGCGATCGGGGCTCGACGGCGCGGCTCTGCTCGGCGCCCTGCGTGCCCAGGGTGTTCCGGTGGCCGAGATCCGGGTTCGGGCGCCGCGGCTCGAGACGCTCTATCTCGATGCGCTCCGCCCGCGCGGCGTGGCGGATCCCGAGCCCCCTCCGCTCCGGGCTGGAGCGGCCGGATGATCGGCGCCGCGTTCCGCGTGATGCTCCTCACGCTCCTGCGCGACCGGGCCGCGCTGGTGATGGCCTTCGTGCTGCCGACTGTGATCTTCTCGATCTTCGCGGCGATCTTTTCCGGTGCGGTCGGCGACCGGATCCGGATCCATCTCGGCTTGGCGGATCTCGCCCGCACCGCGGCCACCGAGCGGCTCGCCGATGCCCTCGCGGCCGATGCCTCCCTGCGGGTCACGCGGCTCCCCGCGACCGACATCGCGACCGTGGCGCAGGCGGTGCGGTCGGGCGAGGTCGACGTGGCGCTGGTCCTGCGCGGCGACCTGATCGCCGCGCCTTCGGACGGTGCGCCCGGCCCCGCCGATCAGCCGGTGGTGCTGGTGGAGAACCCCGCAAAGGCGCTCGCGACCCCGATCGCCCTCGGGCAGCTCCAACGGGTACTGAACGAGGCGCTGCCCGACGTCATCCTGTCGCGGGTCGTCGCCGACGTGGAGCGCACCGGAAAGATCAGTCCCGACGAGCGCCGCTTCCTCGACGAGGCCTTCGCCGAGCAGCGGGCCAAGAAGGAGCCCTTCAGTTTCGCCTCGCTGGTGGAGCACCGCAGCACCGCGGCCGGGACGGCGAATGCCAGGGTGAGCTACTACGCCGGTGCGATCACCGCCGTCTTCCTGCTCTTCGCGGCCATGCAGGGGGCCATGTCCCTGGTGGAGGAGCGCGAGACGGGCCTGGCCGAGCGGCTGATGGCCGGGCCGGGCGGCTTACCGGTGGTGGTACTCGGCAAATTCGGCTTCCTCACGCTGCAGGGTCTCGTCCAGGCCGGTCTGATCTTCCTGGCCGCCGCCCTGCTGTACGGGGTCGAGATCGGGCCGCACTGGCCGGCCTTCCTGGCCACCTGCCTCCTGGTCTCCGCGATGGCGGCGGGGCTGGCCCTGGCCGCCTGTGCCCTCGCGGCCTCCCGCCAGCAGGCGCACCTCGCCTCGACCTTCGGGGTGCTGCTGCTCTCGGCGGTGGGCGGCTCGATGGTTCCGCGGTTCCTGATGCCGCCCTGGCTGCAGCAGGCCGGCTGGCTCACCCCCAACGCCTGGGCGATCGAGGCCTATCAGAGCGCGCTGGGCGAAGGATTTGGCGCGGCCGTACCGGCCCTGGGCGTGCTGGGGGCGCTCACCCTCTTCGGGCTGGGCGTGGCGCTCGCCCTGGCGGCGCGGCGGACGGTCTGACCTGCGCGGCGATTCAAGGCCGCGACGATCCGCGCCGGTCGTGCGACCAGCCGCGCGCGGACAGAGGGGGCGCCGATCGGGCAGGGTCCGCCCCGTCGCGCAACGAAGGACCTCCATGCTCCGCCTGCTCATCGCCGACGGCAACGATCGCGCGGCCCGCGACCGGCACGTGGCCGCCACGGGGCGCACCTCGGCCCAGTCCTACGCGGCGGTGGTGCGCGCCCTCGCCCCGGACGCGACCTGCACCCTCATGAGCCCGGCCGATGCCGACGCGGCCCTGCCGATCCCATTCTCGGAGGCCGACGGGCTGATCTTCACCGGCTCGACCCTCAAGGTGTCCGATGCCACGCCCGCGGTCACCCGGCAGTTCGACCTCATGCGCGCCGCCCTGGCGGCCGGCCTGCCGGTATTCGGATCGTGCTGGGGCATGCAGGTCGCCGCCGTCGTGACCGGCGGCAGGGTCGCGGACAATCCGCGGGGGCCGGAATACGGCTTCGCCCGGGCGATCACCCCGACCGAAGAGGGCCGCACCCACCCGTTGCTCGCGGGGCGCCCGGCCGCCTGGGACGCCCCGGCGATCCATTCCGATGCCGTGCTGGAGCCGCCGCCGGGCGCCCGCGTGCTGGCCGGCAACCGGATCCTCGGCATCCAGGTGCTGGAGATCCGCCACGGCGCCGGCTGGTTCTGGGGCACGCAATATCACCCCGAACTGGATCTCGACGAACTCGCCGCGATGCTGCGCCTCTGCGACACGGCGATCGTCGAGGCGGGGCTCGCGGCGGATCGCGCGGCTGTGGCCGCCTACGCCGACGAGGTCGCCGCGCTGGAGCATCGCGCCGACGCGGCGTCGGCCCGCTTGGCGTGGCGCCACGGACTCGGCCCGGAGGTGCTGGAGGCCGCGCTGCGCCGCCGGGAAATCGGCAACTTCCTGGCACGGCTTTCCACAGGCGCGGCCTGATCATGACCCACCGCGACCGGGTGGCGCGTTGACCCGCCCGGTCGCACGTCTAGCTTCGCTGTCGTGGGCCACACCATCGTCGGCCCGGGGAGCGACCCAGCAGGATGAGCCAGGATTCCACGGTCGCCGTCATCGGCAGCGGGCTCGGCGGACTCGCGGCCGCGTGCGTCGCCGCCGCGCGGGGCCACCGCGTGACGGTCTACGACAAGAACGGCTGGCTCGGCGGCAAGGCGGCGGTGCTCCACGAGGGCGGCTTCCGCTTCGACATGGGTCCGACCATCCTGACGGTGCCCCGGGTTCTGGAGCGGATCTTCGCGGAGGCCGGCCGCTCGGTCCACGACTACATGGATCTGCGCCGCCTCGATCCGCAATGGCGCTGCTTCTTCGACGACGGCACCCACATCGACCTGATGCAGGACGTCGAGCGGATGGCGGGCGACATGGAGCGCTTCGCCCCCGGCACCGGCGAAGGCTACAAGAAGTTCCTCGCCATCTCCGAGCACCTTCACGAGGTCTCCGAGAAGTTCTTCTTCTGGAAGCCGGTGGAGGACCTGTTCGACACGATCAACATCCGGGCCAACATGAATCCCGGCACGCTGCGCGACGTGCTGTCCCTGCGCATGCATGCCTCCGTGGCCTCGACGATCCGCGGCAAGGTCAAGGACGCCCGGCTCGCGCAGATGCTCGACCACTTCGTCCAGTATGTCGGGTCCTCGCCCTACGGCGCACCGGCGGTGCTCTGCGCCATCGCCCACATGCAGACCGCCGACGGGGTCTGGTATCCGATGGGCGGCACCCGCGCGGTGGCCGAGGGGCTGGCCAAGCTAGCCCAGGAACTCGGGGCGACCTGCAGGACCGACACCGAAGTGACCGGCATCGAGACCGCCAACGGCGCCGTCCGTGGCGTGCGCACGGCCGCGGGGATGACGCCCTTCGACGCGGTGATCTCCAACATGGATTCGGTCCGCACCTACCGGGAACTGGTCGGCGGCGAGGCGGCCAAGACCTACGCCAAGAAGAACCCCGAGCCGGCCTGCTCCGGCGTGGTGCTCTATCTCGGCCTGAACAGGCGCTACGAGCACCTCAACCACCACGATTTCGTCTTCTCCCGGGACCCCGAGGAGGAGTTCGACTACATCTACAACAAGGGCGAGCCCGCCCCCGACCCGACCGCCTACCTCGCGGCCCCCTCCTCCACCGATCCGAGCGTGGCGCCGGAGGGCGGCGAGGCCCTGTACGTCCTCGTGCACACGCCGTATCTGCGCCCGCACCACGACTGGCGCCCGGACGGGCCGCTGTTCCAGAACTACCGCCGGACGATCCTCGACAAGCTGAAGCGCACCGGCGGCATGCCGGACCTGGAGGAGCGCATCGTCGTCGAGCGCCACCTGACCCCGCAGGACATCCACGAGCGCTACAGGGTGCTCAACGGCGCGATCTACGGCCTCGCCTCGCACGGGCGGGTGATGGGTGCGTTCAAGCCCGGCAACCGCTCGCGGCAGGTGCGCGGCCTCTACCTCGCGGGCGGTGCCGCCCATCCGGGTCCAGGCATGCCGATGGTGATGATGTCCGGCTGGATCGCCGCCGACGCGCACGACCAGGACGCGCGCGGCGCCCTGCGCGCCTCGGCGTGACACCGGCGCCGCCATCCCCTCCCCCCGTGGCGGGGGGCGGGCGAGGCACACGCGGCGCGCCCCTGCCCCATGTCTCGCCCCGGATCCGCCGGTTCATGGTGGCCTGGTTCGAGCGCTACCTGCACCGCCATCTCGACGCACTCCGCCTGCCGCTCTGGAGCACGCCGCCTGCCGCGAGCCATCCCGGCCCGATCGTGGTCTACTGCAACCATCCGGCCTGGTGGGACGCCGCCCTGATCATCGTGCTGGCGGGCCGCCTCTATCCGGACCGCATAAGCCGCGCGCCCTTCGACGCCGCGATGCTGGCCCGCTACCGGATCTTCGAGCGGATCGGCGCCTTCGGCGTCGATCTCGACAGCCCCCGGGGGGCTGCGCAGTTCCTGGCGGCCGCCCGGACGATCCTGGGGGCGCCCGACGGCATGCTCTGGATCACCGCGCAGGGCCGCTTCGCCGATGCCCGCGCACGGCCGCTGGCCCTCAGGCCCGGCGTGGCGCGGCTCGCCGAGATCGCCCCCGATGCCCTCTTCGTCCCGCTCGCCGTGGAGTACGCGTTCTGGGACGAGCGGGGCGCCGTGGCCTTCGCGGCTTTCGGGCCGGCGATCGGCGGATCCGAACTCGCGGCGCTCCCGCGCGACAGGCGACTGGCCCGGCTGGAATCCGATCTCATCGCGATCCTCGACCGTCTCAGCGCCGACGTCATCAGCCGGGAGCCCGGGCGCTTCCGCGCCCTCGTCTCCGGTCGGAAGGGCGTCGGCGGCTTCTACGATCTGTGGCGGCGGTTCGCGGCCAGGCTCTCCGGACGGCGCTTCGATCCGGCACACCGCGCGACGGGCAGGCAGGATCGCACCGGATGAAACCCTCCGCTCTCGCCCCGCGCCGTGCGATCCCGGGTCCTGGCGCGACAGCACCGCGGCGCGGGCCATGACCGACTCCTTCCTCACCGGCCTGGCCCTGCTCTGCCTGCTCGCCGCCCTCCTGCCGGCCGGGCTGGCGGCGGTGAACCTCGCGGTCCTGCGCCGGCCGAAGCCCGGGTCGGAGACCGGGCTCGTCTCGATCCTGATCCCGGCGCGCAATGAAGCCGGCAACATCGACGCCACCGTCCGCGCGGCCCTCGCCAGTACGGGGGTCCCGGTGGAGGTGATCGTCGGCGACGACCATTCCACGGACGCGACACCCGAGATCGTGCGCGCCATCGGCGACCCGCGTCTCCGCCTCGTTCCGGTCCCGCCCCTGCCCGACGGCTGGACGGGCAAAAACCACGCCTGCAGCCACATGGTCGGCCAAGCGCGCGGCGAACGCCTGCTGTTCATCGACGCCGACGTACGCCTGGAGGCCGGGGCCGCCGCCGCTCTGGCGACCGAGGCCCGTCGCACCGGCGCGGCCCTCGTCAGCGGGGTGCCCCGCCAGCGCACGGACACGCTCGGCGAGATGCTGACAGTGCCGATGATCGACTTCCTGCTGGTGGGCTACCTGCCGGTGCCGCTCATGCGCCGCCTGCCCGATCCGTCGCTCGGCGCCGCCTGCGGACAACTGATCCTGGTCGAGCGGGCGGCCTACACCGCCACCGGCGGCCACGGCGCGATCCGCGCCTGCCTGCACGACGGCGTGCGCCTGTCGCGGCTGTTCCGTGCCGCGGGCTACCGGACGGATCTCGTGGCGGCCGCGGCACTGGCGACCTGCCGGATGTATGACGGCTTCGCACAGGCCTGGGCCGGCTTCTCCAAGAACGCCCACGAGGGCATGGCCACGCCCCGCGCCCTCCCCGTCTGGACCGTCCTGCTCGGGTGCGGCCAGTGCCTGCCGCCCCTCCTCGTCCTGGCTGGGCTGCTCGGCCTGATGCCGACGGCCGCACTGATCCTGGCCATCGTGGCCTTCGGCCTGTCGCTGGCGACCCGGACCGCCATCACCGTGGCCGTCCGAGCGCCGTGGGCGACGATCCCGCTCCACCCGGTCGCGGTCGCGGTCGCCCTGGCGATCCAGTGGAACGTGCTCCTGCGCCGCGAGCGGGCCGGCGCCGCCACCTGGAAGGGCCGCAGCTACCCGGTGAGCGGGGCCTGACTGGCCGAGGCGGGGCGGGGTCGGTGTCCAGCCTCCGCTGGCCTCTCGTCAGCCCGGCCTACCGATCACTGTGGGGTTGGCTGACACGGATCGGTCGAGCGTGCCTTCCCCGTGCGCTCCTTCAGCGAGACGATCAGTTGCACGTTCGGCACGTCGCCGACCTGCCGGGTCAGGTGCCCGACATGGCCATCCGGACCCTGGGGCGTTGAACCGATGTCGGCGTTGAACTCCACCTCGCCCGGGCCTTGCTCCAACACCGAGCCGTCCGTCGCCTCCACCGACCAACGGCCCGACAGAGTGATCACCCATTGCGGTCCCGGAGCCGTGTGCCACGTGCCGACATAACCGACAGGAAGCACCGCGTACTTGATCGATTTCACCGCGCCCGGGGGAAAGCCGACGTATTGCGGCGCGGCGGGGGGCGCGTAGCTCTTAAAGACAAAATTCTTGAGGTCACAATATTGGACATGACTGTGCCCCGTATCGTCGGCGTACAAAGCACCGTACCGCAGGACAGGTGGATCGGTCGCGGCGAGACCTGCAGGACCGGCGGGCGCCGGCTCGATGGTCATCAGTGGCTCTCTCGCCGGCCTGCCGGCCGCCAGGGCACTCGGCTCGCGCACACCCGAAGCCAACAGGACCAAGGCCACACAACCCGCACGTCTGGACAGACCCATGACGCCAGCACCCCTACTTGAATGATTCAACGAGTCATTCGCAATATTTTAGCTGCGCTCGGCCGCAAAAATCAAACCTATGCATTCGCGTATCTTGGATCAACGGAGATAAATATTCCAATCTCGGAATAAACTTCGTGATTTTGCTAAATCGATAGGCATTGAAGCGGATCGATTTTCACAAGGCTTGCCGGATCAGCCAGTGCCGCCGGTGAAGCGATCCTATCCACAGGGGTTTAGCGCTGTCCCCGGCCACGTCGAAGGCGGTGCATCCGGCGTCGTGCTCGGCGCGTATCCTTGGGCGCATGCGGGAGAAGGAACGCGTGACGCCATTCAGACCGAGGATGCCGGACCTGTCGCAAGGTGTCTGGTGCGGGTCCGAACCTCGATGGCGGCAACCTGACAGGGTCGGTTGGACGGTCGCGGTGCGCCGCCCGGCTCGGATCGCGGACCGGCGTTCGGCCTCGTCGATCAGGCGGTGTGAGGCGGGCTCCCCGCCGTTCCGCCGGGTTGCGTCTCCGCCTGGATCCAGGCCGCCGTGTCGGCATCCGCGCCGGCGACCGGCAGGTGCAGGATGATCGGCGTGTCGTAGGGATGGCGCGCCTTAAGGGCCGCTGCCAGCGCATCCGCCAAGCCCTCGCGGCTCTTGAGGAGGGCGGCGACCTCCGTGCCGCGCTCCACCGCGCCGTTCCAGCTGTAGACGGACTGCATGCCCGGAAGCACGTTGATGCAGGCGATGAGACGCTCGCGGACCAGGGCCTCGCCGATGTTGAGCGCCGACGCGAGGTCGGGAAAGGTGGTGTAGACGAGGAGCGGACGCTCCATGCTATGCCTCCGGTTGCGCGTGTGCCCGCGGAAGTGAGGCGCATGCCGGCCTGGGACGTCAACCGGGCGGTTCGCTCAGCAGATTGGAGCCGTGACGTGAACCCAGACCGGACCCCGACGCGCCCGCGTGGCTGCACCTGATCGATGCAACGCTTCAACAAGATCGCCTTCGTGGCGAGCCCGACCGGCTATGCCCGCGAGGCCGCCGCCGCGCTGATGCGGCGCTACGACCACGTCCCGCCCGAGGAGGCGGACGTGGTGGTGGCGCTCGGCGGCGACGGCCTGATGCTGCAGGTGCTGCACCGCTTCATGGACAATCCGAAGCCGATCTACGGGATGAACCGCGGGACGGTCGGCTTCCTGATGAACGAGTTCCGCGACGATGACCTCCTGGAGCATCTTGAGGCGGCCCAGCGCAGCGTCATCCATCCGCTGGTGATGGACGTGCTCGACACCGAGGGCCGCTCCCACCGGGCGCGGGCGATCAACGAGGTCTACCTGCTGCGCCAGACGCACCAGACCGCCAAGCTGAAGATCGCCGTCGACGGCAACGTCCGGCTCGACCTGCTGATCGCCGATGGCGTGCTGGTCGCCACCGCGGCGGGCTCCACCGCCTACAATCTGTCGGTGGGCGGTCCGATCCTGCCCCTCGACGCGAAGCTGCTGGCGCTGACGCCGATCTCGGCCTTCCGTCCGCGGCGCTGGCGCGGTGCGCTCCTGCCCGACTACGCTCGGATCCGCATCGACGTGCTCGACGCACCGCACCGACCGGTGGCGGCCGTCGCCGACCACACCGAGTTTCGTCGGGTCTGCACCGTGGAGACGTCCCTCGACCGCGCCACCGAACTCGTGCTGCTGCACGATCCCGGCCACAGTCTCGACGAGCGCATCCTGCGGGAGCAATTCGGTTGAGCCTGACGATCCGGGCCGCCGACGCGACCGACCATGCGGCGATCCTCCGCATCATCATGCCGACCATTCGGGCCGGCGAGACCTACGCCCTCGACCCCGACCTGAGCCAGGGCGAAGCCCTGGCCTACTGGACCGGCGCGGACCGCGAGACCTTCGTGGCCGAAGCGGAGGGGACGGTGCGCGGCACCTATTACCTACGGGCCAATCAGGCGGGCGGGGGCGCCCACGTCGCCAATTGCGGCTTCATGACCGACACGGCCGCCTCGGGCCGCGGGGTCGCCCGGGCCATGTGCACGCACGCCCTCGACTGGGCTCGGGCGCGGGGCTTCTCGGCGATGCAGTTCAACTTCGTGGTGAGCACGAACGTCCGCGCCGTGCGGCTCTGGGAGAGCTTCGGCTTCGCCGTCGTCGGGCGGCTCCCGGACGCCTTCCGGCACCCGAAGCTCGGCACGGTCGATGCACTGGTGATGTTCCGGACGCTGTGAAGCGGTCCGGATCAGGGCTGGGGCGCCTCGACGAGGTCGCTCTCGCGGATCGCCCGCTCGCCGGTCTGCGTCCGGATCCGGTAGCTCGGCTCCCCGGTCTGGTCCTCCGGCATGAGCCGCAGGATCTCGAAGATCTCGCTCTCCCCCTTGTCGCCGGGGAGGCCGAGCCGGGGTCGGCAGACGCGTTGGCCGATCTTGAACTTGTGTGACATGTCGGCCTCGCGGAACGGGATTCGATGCAGCCGCGGCTCAGCGCCGCTTCTGGGCCTTCGCCTTGCGGGCGATGTAGCGCGCGTCGCGCTGGGCCTTCTGCTCGGCCTGCAGCGCCTTGGCGCGCTCCTGGGCCGCCAGCTGCTCGGCGTGCTTGCGCTCGATCTCGGCGAGCCGCTCGGCCTCGGCCATCGCGGCGGCGCGCTCGATCTCGGCCTGGCGCTGGGCGGCGCGTTCGGCGGCACGGGCCTCACGGGCATCCACCACGGCGCGGCGGGCGGATTGGCGGGCCAGGACGGCCGGGTCGTCAGCGGACGGGCGGGCTCGGAACCGGGCCAGCATCTCGGAGCGCGCCTTGGCGGCGGTCTCGAGGCGATCGACGACACCTTGCTTGTTCAGAAAGCTCACAGACACTCCTGGATCGGGCGCGGCGGAGGCCGTCGCCCAGAGAGGGAAGGCAGAGATGGGAGGGTGGATACGAAGAAGCCGCTCCGAGGGGAGCGGCTTCGCGGAACACGCTTCGGACGGCGATCAGGCCGTCTGGAGCTGACCGGCGGACTGCTTGCCGCTGCGACGATCGGTTTCCAGCTCGTAGGAGACCTTCTGGCCCTCGTTCAAGCTGCGCAGGCCGGCGCGCTCGACGGCCGAGATGTGGACGAACACGTCCTTGCCGCCGTCATCCGGCTGGATGAAGCCGTAGCCCTTGGTCTCGTTGAACCACTTGACGGTTCCGGTGCTCATGGAAGTCCTTGATCTTCGCAGGCATAGTGAGAGAGGGCACCCACCCATGCGAGAGGGTGCCGGTATCGACCGATAGCGATAGGAAAGTCAGAACCGCCCTGCGAAGGCGTAACGGTCCAAGATATCCGGACACGTGCCGATGCGGTTGAAATAAACCGGGCGCGGTTTTTTGGCAAGCGCAGGGAAATATTTCTGTCGGCAACCGGGCCTGCGATCCGGGAAACTCTGTCCGGACATTCCCGCTCGGCAGCGTCAGAACGGCTGCTTGAACAGCGGGATAGCCCCGTACAACCGAGCGCCGGCGCACGAGATCTGCGGTCCGGGCGCACGATTTGCCGCAACCGGCGCCCCCGCGACGAACAAAACCGCTCACGCCGGAACGAGGCGCAGAACGCCCTCGCCCCGCCGGTGGCCGACGGATGTCACGGCGACCTCGCGGGCACCGCCGCTGGCGAGCAGGGCCGCGGCGAGCGCCGCGCCGAACGGGGCCGCCACTTCGAGCCCGTGCCCGATCACGTCCCCGAGGGCGCGCAGGCGCGCCTCCGGCGCAAGTCGCGCCAGCGCAGCGCGCTCGTCCGCGGTGACCGGCGCGACCCCGGTGGCGCCGGAGAGGACATGATCGGGGGCCGAGAGGCCGGCCTGCCGCCAGAGCGTCTCGAGGCTGCCCGCGACGCTGCCGGGCGCGCGCCGGGTCCGATCGCTGGCCACCGGCTCCAGCCGGGCGAGCGCGCGGGCGCCGCGGGCGGCGGCATGGGCGTCGGATTCGAGCATCAGGAAGGCCGCGCAGCTACCGAGGATGAAGCCCCCGGCATCGCCGCGCGCGAAGACCGGCCGGTAGGCGTCGCGGACGAGGTAGCCGCCCATTTCGTGGATCACCAGCACGTCCGGCCGCTCGGCGCTGTAGGAGCCGCCGACCAAGACCGCGTCGATCTGGCCCGACGCGATCCGTGCCTGGGCGATCCGCAGGGCGTCGACCCCGGCGGATTCCTCGCCCATGAAGGTGCGCGATGCGCCCGTCACCCCATGGACGATGGCGATGTTGCCGGCGAGCAGGTTCGAGAGCTGAGCCAGGAACAGCGTCGGGCGGAGGTCGTTCTGCAGGCGTTCGTTCAGGTAGGCACCCGGATCGGCGGCGTCGCGCAGGCCGGTCAGGATCGCCCCGTCCGCCGCATAGTCACGCTCGCCGCCGCCCGCCGCCACCACGAGGTGCAGCACTTGCTTGAAAGGGGCATCGTCCTTCACGCCCGCGGCATCGAGGGCGAGGCCGGCGGCATAGACGCCGAGCCGCTGCCACGCCTCCATCTGACGCTGGTCGCTGCGCTTGGGGATCTGGCCGTCCCAAGTGATCGCCGGTGCGGGATGAACCGGGTAGGGCGCAAAGGTCGCGCTGTCCGTGCGCGGCGCGGCCCCCCCGTCGAGAGCGGCCAAGTGCGCCTCGACGCCCTCGCCCGCACAGGAGACGAGGCCGAGGCCGGTGACGACGACGGGGCGGCTCATGGCGATTCAGGGCTCGCGTTCGGGCTGGGCCGGATCGGGAAAGAGGCCGATCGTCCGCGCCCGCTCGCGCATCGGCGTGTCGAGGCCATCCGGGAACGGCATGGTGCGGAAGCGCAGCTCCGCGTCGCACAGCGCCTTGCCGGCGTGGCTGATCGCAGCCCTCGTCACCGCATAGCCCGAGCCGTCGTGCTCCAGGTTCGCCGTGACCAGAAGGTCGGCTCCGGGTCCCACGAAGGATCGGAAGCGGGCCTTGTCGACTCCGGTAAGGAACGGCATCCGGGTGAAATCGAGATGGGCCAGCACGAGATAGCCGGAGGCCTGCGCCATCGTCTCCGTGAGAAGGACCCCCGGCACCAGGGGATGGCCGGGAAAGTGACCCTCGAAGACCGGGCTGGCCATCGGCACCCGGGCGAGCGCCTCGATTCGGCCGGCGGCCCGGTCGAGGAGCCGCACGGAGTCGATCATCTCGAAATATTCGAGGCGCATGACGAGTCGGATCGGCCTTGGTTCAGACCTTGGCGGCCTTCTCGGCCACGAGGCCGTCGATGCGCGCGCAGAGGTTCTTGAGGACGAAATACTCCTCGGCCGGCACCTTGCCCTCGTTGACCTCCTGGGTCCAGCGCTCGAGGGGCAGCTTGATCCCGAAGGCCTTGTCCACCGCGAAGGCGATATCGAGGAAGGCGAGACTGTCGATGCCGAGGTCGTCGATGGCGTGGCTCTCGGGGGTGATCTTGTCCCGCGGGATGTCGGCGGTCTCGGCTATGATGTCGGCCACGCGCTCGAAGGTGGCGCTGCCGTGGGCGGGCTCGTCGGACATGTCTTCTCGCGGGCTGTTCGAATTCCGGGTCGGTGGTGCGGGAGCCCCCTCGCCGCCGGGCGGCCCGGCGCAGACGCCCCGCGCGGCCACCCTAGGCCTACAGAGGCCCTGGTACGCGGCCCCATCGAATGGCGGCGACCTCTACACGAGGGGGTTAGAGGCGGCAACCGCGGCCGTCCCCCGGCGTTTCAGCGCCTGTCCACACGCGCGCGATCGTGTGTGCGGATGCGCGTACCCCGCCGATGCGCCGGCCCCAGCTTGACGGCGAGAGGACCGCGCGTCCTCAGGAGACCAGACGGATGCCACCGATCACCAAGCCCGCCGCCGCACCAGCGCGAATCGAGACGCCGCCCCAGCCGCCACAGGAGCGGGCGCGCTCGCAGGGGGCAGCCCGCGTCCTCATGGTCCTGACGCTGTCCGCCCTGGGCCTCTGGATCCTGCACGGCTTCCTGCCGGCGCTGGCCTGGGCGGTCGTGCTCGCCATCGCCCTGTGGCCGCTCTACGCCCGGCTCGAGCATCGCTTCCCGCCGGGCAAGCACAACATCCTCCTGCCCACGCTCATGACGACGGCCGTGGCGCTGATCTTCCTGGCGCCGCTGGCGATCCTCGGCATCCAGGCCGCCCGCGAGGCCCACGACGTGGCCGAGTTCGTCCGCAACGCCGAGGCGAGCGGCATCCCGGCGCCCGACTTCCTACAGCACCTGCCCTACGGCGCCGCGCAGGCCACCGCGTGGTGGAACGACAATCTCGGCCACGCGCAGGCGGGCACCGACCTGCTGCACCGGTTCGAGAACAACTCGGTCCTCGGCGCCTCGCGCAACGTCGGACGCGAGGTGGTGCACCGGATCGTGCTGTTCGGCTTCAGCCTGGTGGCCCTGTTCTTCCTCTTCCGCGACTGGCGAACGGTGCGGGACGAGTCGCTCACCGCCTGCCACCGCCTGTTCGGCCCGCGCGGCGAGCGCGTCGCCCGTCAGATGGTCGCCTCCGTGCACGGCACCGTCGACGGGCTCGTGCTGGTCGGCCTCGGCGAGGGCTTCATACTCGGGGTCGTCTACTACTTCGCGGGGGTACCCCATCCCGTGCTGCTCGGCGCGTTCACGGCCGTGGCGGCCATGATCCCGTTCGGGGCGGCCGTGGCCATCGCCATCGCGGCGCTCCTCCTGGTTGCGGCCGGCTCGGCGAAGGCAGCGCTGGTGGTGGCGGCCGCGGGCCTGGTCGTGACCTTCGTGGCCGACCACTTCATCCGGCCGGCGCTGATCGGCGGCACGACGAAGCTGCCCTTCCTGTGGGTGCTTCTCGGCATCCTCGGCGGGGTCGAGACGTTCGGGCTGCTCGGCCTGTTCGTCGGGCCGGCGGTGATGGCCGCCCTGGTCCTGCTGTGGCGGGACTTCACCGAGGGTCAGGACGCGGCGGCTTGAGCCGCCGCTGCCGCGATCAATCGGCCGCGCTCGTTCCGGCCGAGGCCTCGACCCGGCTGCGGTCCTGGCGCCAGTCGGCCGGCTTCTCGAAGGTGCCGGCCCAGATGCCGCGGCGGGTCGCCCAGGCATGGCCTTCCTGGCGGGTGTAGGCCGGCGTCGCTTGGCGGCTGGCCAGCGCCAACCCCTCACCGACCATCCAGGCGGAGAGATCCTCGCCGTTCACGTGGCAGGTTCCGGAGACGCGGCCGGCGACGGCGCCCTCCTGACGCTCGCAGGTGACGAGGCCACCACCGATCCGCGCGCGCAGCGCCCGTGCGGCCTTGCGGCCGCAGCGATATTCCAGACCCTTGTCGGTCTCGCAGCGCTGCGCCGACTCGGGGGCGTCGATGCCGTAGAGGTGGATGCGCGTGTCCTGCACCTCGATCGTGTCGCCATCGATCACGGTCGCCGGCCCGCTGATCGTCCCGGCCGCCGCGGCAGGGCCGCAGAGGAGAAGCACGGCGAGCATCGATCTGATCATTACGGGGTGTCCGAGCGTGGGCGGGGCGTCTGATAGGCGGTCCGTCGAGGGCGCCACGGTGCGCCGCCAATGTGGCGGTTTTGCCGGCCGGACGGGCGGGACCACCCGGCCCCGACCATCGCGCGCGGTGGTTGCGAATGTGTTTTGAATGGCGGGCCAAGCTGCGCAGCGGAACACCGGCTCACGGGTCGTCGTTAAGCCTCGATGAGCCTTCTCAAGACCCTGCTGGCCGGCATGGCCCTGTGCGCGGCGCTCCTCGTCTGGGCCGACGTCGCCATCGGGCCGGAACGACCGGCCGGCCGAGCCGCCACCGGCCTCACCACCGCGGCGATCCTGGCGAGCGACGGGATGGCACCTGACGGAAGGACGGGCGAGGCCGCCCTGGATCGCGCGGCGCTCGGCCGCCTCGCCGGGGCCGCTTCCGACGATGGCAAGCAAGCGGCCGCGGCACCCGCCGGCTGAGGCGTTCTGATCGTCCGCTCGGTGGCCCTGCGCGAAGCGCAGAGCCTCACGTGGGTACCCTTTTCGTGGCCGGGGCGAGGGCTGGATCGTCCATCCGCGCCGATGCCACCCGTCTCAACAACAAGTGGAGGCCGATCAGGTCCGATACTTGCCGTTGCGCTTGACGAGGACGCGGGTCCCGACCGGCACGCGCTCGAAGAGGTCAGCAATATCCTCGTTCAGCATCCGGACGCAGCCCGACGACAGCTGCTCGCCGATGCTCCAGGGCTCGTTGGTGCCGTGGATGCGGAACAGGATGTCGCGGTTGCCCTGATAGAGATAGAGCGCGCGGGCCCCCAGGGGGTTGTCGAGGCCGCCCTTGCGGGTCCGCGGCAGATCGGGATTGAGCGAGACCATCGTGGTCGTCGGGCTCCAGTCGGGCCAGACGCCCTTGCGTCCGACCCGGGCCTCGCCCTTCCATGAAAAGCCCGCCTTGCCGACGCCGACCCCGTACTGCATCGCCATCCCGTCGGCCTGGACCAGGACGAGCTGGCGCTTGTCGATGTCGACCACGATGGTGCCGGGCTGCTCGGGACCGGCGTAGCTGACCTGCTGCCGCCGGTATTTCGGATCGAGCCRCTGGGTGTCGACGAGCGGAATGTCGAAGGGCTTGTCGGGCTTGGTGCCGACATACCAGGCCGAATCGTCGTCCTGCGCGAGCTGGACCGGACGGGTCTGACAGGCGGCCAGGGGCGCGATGGCCATCACGGCGAGCAGGATCCGCGAGAGAACGATGCGGTGCAGGCGGCTCCAGGCCGAGGGAAACGAGGCGATCATAGGTCCTGTCGTGCGGGATACGGTCGTCCCACCCTGCCTACCGTCTCCCCGCCGGTGACGATGTAGCTTTTCCGCCGCAGCGGTCCGTGCGCGGCCCGCTCCCTCGGCCACGGTTGCGCCCTAATTCTGAATCGGTGCGAGGCTCTATTGCGGCCTCCGCGGAGGTGAACGATGCCCGAGACCGAAACTCTTTCCGAGGATGCGACCGTCGTGGCCGATGTGCCGCTCAGTCCGGCAATCCACATCGATCATTGCGTGATCCACGTCAGCGACTGGGCGCGTTCCAACGCCTTCTATCGGGACGTGGTCGGGGCCGAGATCATCGAGCGGGGTTCGGGCTTCGCCTACAGGTTCGGCGGCGTTCAGCTCAACTGCCATGGTCCGGGCGTCGTGGCAGAGCCGGTGGCGGCGAAACCGGTCCAGCCCGGCAACAGCGACCTCTGCTTCCGCTGGTCGGGCTCGATCGAGGCGGCGATCGCCCATCTCGAAGCCGCCGGCATCCCCGTGGAACTCGGCCCCGTGGAGCGGCACGGTGCCGCGGGTTCCGGCCTGAGCGTCTATTTCAGGGATCCGGACGGCTCGCTGCTGGAGTTCATCACCTACGCGACGACGTGATCAGCCCCGGCTCTCGGCCAGCGCCTGATTGGTCTGCTCCAGCCGCAGCGCCAGGACGCGCATCAGGGCGATGCTGATCTGTGGAAACTGTGCCAGCAGTTCCAGGAACACGCCGCGGTCGATCCGCAGGGCGGTCACCGCGGACTCCGCCGTCACGGTGGCGGACCGGGGCTGCTCCGCCAGGATGCCCATCTCGCCGACGAGGGCATCCTGTCCCAGCAGCGCCAGCCGTACCGGGCCGGCGGTGCCATCGATGCTGACTTCCGCGGTGCCCGACAGGATCACGTAGGCCGCATCCGCGACATCACCCCGGGCGAAGAAGCGCTGCCCGGGCTCGAAATGCACCCGCTCGCTGGTGAAGGCCAGCAGCTTCAGGCGCGCCGGTTCCACCTCGCGGAACAGCGGGACCTGCTTCAGGGAGGAAACCTCGGTGTCGAGGGTCATTCGGGGGCTCCGCGACGGGTCTCATGCCCAGGACGGCGGGGCCGGACGGGCCGACATATCCATGCGGTTCGTCAGGCACTTGTCCAGCCCCGCGCCTGACGCCGGCCGGGGATGCGCTCTCGGCGCCCTCCTGGCTCTGGGTCTCGTCCTGGGCTCGGAGCCCGCCGCCGCCCGCTTGGTTCAGGCTGATCTCGCCCGCGTCGCCCTCGCGCCGCCCCCCGGCGCCCGCGCCCCGCTGGACCTCGTCGTCACCGATGCGCGCACGGGGGGGGTCACGACCTTCGGGCAGGCGCTCGGCGGCCGGCCGGCCCTGCTGCTGCCGGTGGATTACACCTGCGGAAACGTGTGCGATCCGATGGTCTCGATGTCGGCGGACGCGCTGGCGGCGACCGGCCTCCCGGCGAAGGACTACGCCTTCGTCCTCGTCGGGATCGACCCGCGCGACGACGCCGCGGCGGCGCGTCGCATGCTTGCGGACACCCTCGGTGACCGGGCTCTGTCGGCAGGCCCCCGGGCGTTGATCGCCTCGGACCGCGCCCTCGCACGTCTCACGGGCGCCCTCGGCTACACCGCCGTCTTCGATGCCGGCACCGACAGCTTCGCCCACCCGGCGGCCGCTATCCTGCTCGGCGGCGACGGCCGGGTCGCCCGCGTGCTCTCGCCGCTGGCACTCACCGGGCACGACCTCCGCCTCGCCCTGACCGAGGCCGGCGAGGGTCGGATCGGTGGACTGGCCGACCGCCTCACCCTGCTGTGCTACGGCTACGACGCCGCGCGCGGCATCTACACGCCGCTCATTCAGCGGATCCTGACGGCGGCCGGGCTCGTGACCGTCCTGGCGATCGCCCTCCTGATCGCCGCCCTGACCCGCCTCGCGCGCAGGCCGGCTCCCTGAGCCACGCCGCGTCTCATCGCTTGGTGGAGAGCCCCTCCCTGCCGGGGACGGGTGCCTCGCGCTTCAGGCTGGCATTCAGATGCGGCGAGTCGATCGGGTCCTCGCGCGTGGTCGGGGTCGCGGCATCCTCCGGCGCCGGCATCGGCGGCAGCGGCGGCGTGTTCGGACGTACCGTCGGCGCGCCGTCGGCGGCATCCTTGACCATGTTGCGGTTCGTCATGCGCCAAAGCCCTTCTCTCGTTCTGGACGGCCCCGCCGGCCGGCCGCGGCAAGTCAGCGGGCCTTCAAGGGGGTGCGCCGGATGCTGCTGCGGACGTTCACCGCGGTCCAATGTCGACCAACGCCGCAGACGAGGCCCAGGTTGCTGCCAAGCTTAGCTGGCGGAAGCTTGAGCATGTCTCGGGACAGGAACCTTGGTTATTGCTGAAGGTTGTTGCGGGGTGAAGCGAAGCCTGAGGAGGAACTGATGGCGTCCGGAAATTCGACCTCGAAGCGGGGCTTTGCCTCGATGAACCTGGAGCGGCAGCGCGAGATCGCCAGCAAGGGTGGCCGCAGCGTGCCGGCCGAGAAGCGCTCGTTCTCCCAGGACCGCGAACTCGCCTCGTCCGCCGGTCGCAAGGGCGGCCAGTCCACGGGGACCGGCCGCGCCGAGTGAGGCGAAGGCTGAATTGTGTCGCGTAGCGGCGCCGCGTCCCCCAGGACCGGCGCCGTTTTCATGTCGGGCTCGTCCCGAACGACAAAAGGCCCCGCCGGATCGGCGGGGCCTTTTGTCGTATCTTCTCCAGGGACAGGAGATCAGGAGATGCAGCGGCCGGGGGTCATGCGGCGCGCCTCGGGGCCGACCAGGGAACTGAGCGCTGTTTCGCAGCCTTCGCGCACCAAGCGACGCGGCGGCTGTCGCAGGATCGGCTTGATGTCCAACCCTTGCGCCTCGCCGGCCACCGGGGCGGTCTGGCTCTCGGTACGCTGAACGCCCGCGACCCGTGTCGGGCTGATCACGAGGGACGCCGGGCGCATTCCCGGAAGCGGCGCCTGAATGATCTGCGCCGTGGGAGCCGGCGGTGTCCAACGATCCGCCGTCTCGCGCACGACCGGCTGGACGAGGATGGTGAGAAGCGCGGCGGGAGCACTCACGCCCAGAATGAAACCAGACCGCAGCATTGCCCYGACCTCGTCGCGAGAGCTTGACAGGATGTACATACAACGCGCCCTGCAAACGCAGGTTCCTAGACTGTTTCGCGCTTATGCAGACTGAGTATTCGATCGCAGATTGGCCGCTGGTGCGCGGGCGCACGCCTTCCGTCCACAGCCATACCGTGTAGCAAAAAAATCACGATCACCGAAAAAGAGCGCCCGCCGGAACCTCAGGGGCCGACATCCGTTCTCTCAGCACCCGGCCACCTGGTCCTCCCCGCATTCCCCTTGTGCATCGGCCGGAACCTTCTCGACGGGCTGGAGCGTTCTCCGGCCCGTTTTTTTGCGCGGCTCTCTGGGAGACATCCCCGCCAGCGCGACGGCCGACAACAAAAAACCCCGGCTCGCGCCGGGGTTTTTGGTGATCAGGCTCAGGTTGGACGCGGCGGACCCCGCCG
>NZ_JBFUGA010000054.1:0-18840 GCF_056403155.1 Methylobacterium sp. P3_A11 | reverse complement strand
CGCGGCGGACCCCGCCGCGTCCAACCCTCCTAGGGCAACCTCAGGCCGACTTGGCTTCCCGGCGCCGGGCCGTCTGCTGGAAGAACAGGGCCTGGCTGATCACCGCCGAGACGTTTGCGGGCTGGAAGGGCTTGGCGATGAGGAAGGCCGGCTCGGGGCGCTCGCCGGTGAGGAAGCGCTCCGGATAGGCGGTGATGAAGATCACCGGCACCTCGAAGGTCTTCAACAGATCGTTCACGGCGTCGAGTCCGGACGAGCCGTCGGCGAGCTGGATGTCCGCCAGGATCAGGCCGGGACGCTTGCCCTCGCCGGCGATCTTGATCGCTTCCGTGCGGGTGCGGGCGACGCCGATGACGTTGTGGCCGAGCCCCTCGACCAGCGCCTCGAGATCCATGGCGATCAGAGGCTCGTCCTCGATGATGAGGATCTCGGTCGCCATGTCGGCGGCGAGTTCACGGCCCGCCTCGTCCACGAGGTCGCGGACCTCGGACACGTCGACACCCAGAATGATCGCCGCGTCCTCCTCGGAGAAGCCTTCAAGACAGGAGAGCAGGAAGGCCTGCCGCGGCAGCGGCGTGATCTGGCCCAGACGCACCTCCGCCGGGAGGTCATGCTGAACCTGCTCACTGCGGCCGTTCACCGAGAGCGAGTTCCAGATCCGCGTGAAGACCCGGAACAGATCGGCCTTGATGTTGGTGCTCCGGCCGAGCGTGTCGGGTTCGTTGACAAGGGTCTCCAGGGTGGCGGCGACGTACGCGTCACCCGCCACTTGGCTCCCCGTGAGCGCGCGCGCGTAGCGGCGCAGGTACGGCAGGTGCTGTACCACGAGTTGCGATGTCGACATTCGATCCCCTGTGCCTCGCCGTGTTGCCCGGCCACGAACGCCTCGATCCTGGACCGAGGGCCTGCCGGGGCCGGCTTGTATCCTGCCCAGCCTACCGCCCAACGCGGAGGCCCGCACTCCGTTCCACCCCCCGGCGGAACCGATCCCGGCGGGCAGGCGTTGCCGCCGCAGCCATGGCGTATGTCGAGCCGCAGCACAATGCGGCCACGCCGACTTCGGCAACAAGGGGCGTGTTGATGACGGATCAGGGCGAGGAGGCAGGGTTCCGCGCGCGCGGCATGCATGCCGCTACTGCGTCTGATCGCCAATCCGACAACCGCACCAGCACCGCCGACGACGCACCCTCGAGCGCCTTGGCCCAGCCCGACCGCGTCCGGTCACGCAACGGCCTGAGCGATCAAACCCGTACCCGCATCGCTGCGCAGTTGCGTGCGATGTACGACACGGTCACGCAGCAGCCCGTTCCCGATCGTTTCGCCGAACTGATCGCGAAACTCGACAGCAGCGATCGCAAGTCCTGAGCGCAGGCCCGCTCGTTCGATCGCAAGTTCTGCCAACCACGGTTCGTAAAATCGCGGGACTGCCGTCGAAGCAGCATGAAAATAGCCGTCGCGAGGCGCGACGGCTTCTTACGGGCTTCGGCCGAATACCGACCCACGGGGTGGGCCGGTATTCCGCCGGACGTTCAGAGCGTGGGCGAGCGGCCACGCATCAGACCGACGACCGCCGAGATCGCGAACAGGACAATCGCGACGAAGAACACCAGCTTGGCAGCTTCCATTGCCGTTCCGGCGATACCGCCGAAGCCCAGCAGCGCGGCCACGAGAGCGACGACGAGAAAAGTTACAGCCCAACCGAGCATTGTTCGTATCCTTCGAAAATACCAACGCGGGCTGGCCGCGTCGTTCTGAACACGAAAACGCCAAGGTTTCGCTCCGGTTCCGCCGCCTTGGCAAAGTCCTGTGCGCACGAGCCGCGCGCGCGCCGTCCGCGACAAGGGGTGACGGAACGAGACTGGGGCGCTAGCGTTCGAACTTAGGTCTTCAGGCTCGATCCGGGATTTGCGATGCTGCAATCTGTCAAGAGTGCCGTCCGATCGAAGGCCACCGCGGTGGCGGTGCGCCTCGCCGATGCCGTGGATCGGATCGGCGAAACCCTGCGCGCGGCGGCGCTCGGTCTCGTCACGGCACCGGCTCCGGTGCCGATCCGCGTGCGCGCCCGGCAACCCCGCCGCCCGAACTGACCGACGCCGACCCGTTTTGGGCAGGCTCGGCAGTGGTGGCGGCGGATCACGGCGGTCGCGTGCCGTGAAGGCGCGCTCCCACCCGCCGAGAGCGCGGGTGTGGAGGCCCCGTTCGGGCCTCCTGGCGCGGGGTTGATGCCCGCGCCGCCCGGTGCCGGTCGCACACCCAGCAGGATACCGTGACGCGCGGCGTGCCGATCGGGCGGTCCCTCCGGGTTTTGCCGGTCGTGAGGCGGGCCGATACGGAGCTTCGGCCGGCCCGGCGATTGCCAGATGCGCGCGAACCCGCCAAGGACACCCCCATCGGACGCATGGAAGCGCGATGGCGGACCCCGACGACAACCGCCTCACCTTGGAGCCTTCGATGCCGTCGGCGGGGCGGCTCGACGACGTCGCACCCCTGATCCGTCGCCGGGTCGCGCCGAACGGCGGCCCGTTCACGGCCAGCGGCACCTGCACGTACGTGATCGGACACGGCCGGGTGGCGATCCTCGATCCAGGCCCCGACGATCCGGCCCATATCGACGCGTTGCTCGCGGATCTCGACGGGGAGCGGATCGAGGCCATCGTGGTCACCCATACCCATCGCGACCATTCGCCGGGGGCACGGCTCCTCGCCGCCCGCACCGGCGCGCCCGTGATCGGGTGTGGCCCGCACCGGGCCGCACGTGCCCTGTCGGAGGCCGAGGTCCCGATGCTCGACGCCAGCGCCGACCGGGTCTACGCCCCCGACCGGGTGATGGTGGAGGGCGACACGGTGGCCGGTCCGGGCTGGACCCTCGAGGCCGTGGAGACGCCCGGCCACACGATGAACCACCTCGCTTTCGCACTGCCGGAGACGCAGGCGCTGTTCTCCGGCGACCATGTCATGGCGTGGTCCACCACGATCGTAGCCCCACCGGACGGCACGATGCGTGCCTACATGGCCTCCCTCGACAAGCTGCGCCGGCGCGACGAGGCGGTCTACTGGCCCGGCCATGGCGGACCGGTGCGCGAACCGGCTCGTTTTCTCCGCGGGCTGGCCGGCCATCGCCGCCAGCGGGAGGCGGCGATCCGCGCGCGGTTGGCCGCCGGAGATGCACGCATCGCCGACATCGTCGCGGCGATCTACCAGGGGCTCGATCCGCGGCTGCGCGGCGCGGCCGCACTGTCGGTCTTCGCCCACCTGGAGGATCTGGTGGAGGGCGGACGCGCGACCTGCGACGGCCCACCCCGGCTGGACGGGACCTACGCGCCCGCCTGAGCGGCGCGTCGCCTCACTTCACTCTGATGGCGAGATTGGCGACGTCGTCGAGATACGCCCGGATGCGGTCGGCGTTGCTGCCGAAATCGCGGCCGCCGAGCCGCGAGGCCGAGCGTACGTCGATTCGCGCCCCGTCCGCTCGGGGGCGGATGCGCACGGTGACATCGTCCGGCAGGTTGAGGATCAGGCCGCGGGCCACCGCCTCGATCCGGCCGTTTCCGGTGCGGCCGCCCAGCCGGATCGCCTCGACGATCTGCCAGTGCCGCTTCAAAGCCGCCTGCCGGGCGAGTTCGAAGGCCTCGTCGGCGCCGATGTCGAGGGTCAGCGGTGCGATCTGGGGATAGGCCCCGCGCTGGCGCTCGCGGATGGCCGAGCCGGGATCCACCGGATAGCGACCGCCCCGGGCCGCGAAGGCGGCGCGCGAGCGCGAGAACGCGGGCGGGTTGTCGATGTCGGTGGTGACGTCGGAGAGCGCGGGCAGGCGCAGGCCGCGCAGGCCCAGGAACGCCGGATAGCCCAGGACCGCCAGCGCCAGGATCAGCCCGGCGAGGGCGGCACCGAGCCCACGGGCACCCTCGCGCCAGACCCGCACGAAGGCGAAGACCGCCGCCGCCATAGCCAGGAGCGCGACGCCGAGACCCGCCACCAGCGCAACGAGCGCCGCGTCGGTATCGGCACGTGGATCACGGACGAGGACGAGGGCGATGCCGGTGGCGATGAGGGAGAACACGGCGAGCCGCCGGGCCAGCGGCCCCGCGCGGGTGACAGGTTCCTCGATGAGCAGGCGGCGCATGGGGATCACAGAGACGGTCGGAGCCCGATCTTAAGGCTTGGCCGTGGCCGACGCCATCGCGCCGCCGTCACGGCGCGTACGCGCGAGCGGTGCCGGGCAGGCCGAGTGTGGCGGGCAGCTTGAGGGGATCGGGCAGCATCGCCTCGCCGTAGCGGCCGGCGGCCTCGGACGTTTCGCCATGGACAGCCGTCTGGGCGGTCAGGGCGCTCCACGGGCCGGACACCTCGAACAGCAGGCCGCGGGACGGCTCTGCCGGGGGACGCAGGACCAGTTCGCCCCTGGCGTCGAGCCGCCGCTCGGGCAGCGACACCTGTCCGCGCAGCGTAGCCCCGACGCTCGGCCCCAGGAGCCCGGACTCGGCGATCTCACCCACCCCATCGACGAAGCGCAACGTCACCACGGCGCGATCGAAGGCGGTCCGGCCGTTACGGCGCGCGAGGGCGCCGGACGCCACCACACCATTGCGATGAACGACATCGGCGAGATCCAGGCCTGTGATGGTGCCGTTATCCGCGCCGAGGGTCGCTCGGCCGCCGAGATGCGCAAGAAGGCCGACCGAGTCGCGGGCTTTGGCCTCCAGGGCGAAGTGGCCCTGTACGAGTCCGACCAGCCAGCGCGTCGCGCGGATCTCGCCCAGCAGGGCGCCGAGGTCGACGTGGTCGAGACTGCCCTGGGTGCGGAATTCGGTCTCGGCCGGATCCGTCCCGCTCGCCAGGATCGCGCGTCCCTTGACCGTACCGTCCTGGATCCGCGCCCGGTTCACCGCGACTTCCAGGGCGCCGTCCCGCACCAGCACGCTCGCAGCCAGATCCTGCACCCGGACAGCTCCGGCGCGCCCCTCGACTGCCGAGAGGCGGAGGTCGAGGTCGCCCTGTGTGACCGGCGCCAGGGCGATCGGCACGGGAGTGGCCTCGAACAGGCGCGCCAGATCTGCGGCGAGGGGCGTGAGGTCGAGGGTCTCGGCCGCCAGGGTCGCCTGCACCGCAAGGCGCGGCGCCTGGCCCGACCCGAGCGTCACGGCGCCGGCCCCCTCCAGAACGTTCTGGCCGATGCCGATGCGCAGGCGCGGCCAGGAGACGGACCGCTCCGCGGTCTCGAACCGGCCGTCGATGGTGAAGGCCCCGGCGAGGGGCGCCAGCGGCGCCTCCCGGCCGAGCCAAGCGAGGCTTTCCGGCAGCGAGCGGGTCGCGAAGCGCAGCTCTCCGGAGAGGGCCGGCGACGCGCCGCCCTCGGCCGAAAGCCCCATCGTCCCGTCCGCCGCGAGGCTGCCGCCGGGCCACGTGACGTCCGCGGTGAACGGACTGGTGCGGCGCAGGGCGATCTCGGCCGGGCGCAGGTGCGTGAGGGTGATCCGGGTCGGCACGCCCCGCCACATCAGGCTGGCGCGAGCCTCGGCGGTCGCGCTCCAGAGCGGCCATGCGACGTCGAGGTCGATGTCCCGCGCTGCGCCGCCGTCGGCGAGGCGCGCGCCGCGCACGACGATCCGGCGCGGCCGCGCCATCACGCCGGACCGGGCCTGCTCGGCGAGGCGGGCCAGCGGCGCATCCCAGCCGCCGGCATCCTCCGACAGGCGCGCGCCCTCCAGGCGCAGGCCGCCCACGGCGGCATGGCCACCCAGCAGGCTCAGCGGGTCAAGGTCGACGATCAGGCGCCCGTCGTCAGCGAGAACCGGCCCGGTGGATCCGGCGGCGAGGCGAACCTGGCCGAGGGTCAGGCGCGGCCAGGGCAGCAGGGTCAGGCTCGCCGGCCCGCGCAGGGTCAGGTCGATCCCGTACGCGCCGAGGGCGCGGCGGGCGAACGCCGTCGCCCGGCCGTCATCGAGCGGCCAGTCGCGCAGACCGAGACCGGCGACGATCAGGCTCCCGAGAGCGAGGACGAAGATCGGGCGGCGCAGAGACTTCATCCTCCGAGAGGGGCGGCGGCTATGGCCGGAGGCCGGCCCCTCGGGCTGTCACAGCCCGGCAGGTCTGCACGTCGCGGGTGCTTTTTAAACCCCTCAGCCGGATTTGTCTGCCGCGCCGGTACCGAGCCACCCCGCGCTCCCCAGCGCAGTGCCGGTTACGGATCGCCCGGGACCGCGCCACAGGGTGTGCGGCGCCACTGGATTTCACGCGCGGAATCGGGGAGAGCAAGCGCGAGGACACGCGCTTCCCAAGGTTTCGGCCGGTCGGGTCCGGCGGGAAAAGGACGGTTCGATGAAGAAGGTCTACACGGATGCCGCCGCCGCCCTGGCCGGCCTCCTGCACGACGACATGATGGTGATGTGCGGCGGCTTCGGCCTCTGCGGCATCCCGGACGAGCTGATCGAGGCGGTCCGCCTCTCGGGCGTCAAGGGCCTGACCGTCGTGTCGAACAATGCCGGCATCGACGGGGTCGGCCTCGGCAAGCTCCTGGACACCCGGCAGGTCGCCAAGATGATCTCGTCCTACGTGGGCGAGAACAAGGAATTCGCCCGCCAGTATCTCGGCGGCGAGCTGGAGATCGAGTTCAACCCGCAGGGCACGCTCRCCGAGCGGATCCGCGCCGGCGGCGCCGGAATCCCGGCCTTCTTCACCAAGACCGGCGTCGGCACCAAGGTCGCCGAGGGCAAGGAAGTCCGCGAGTTCGACGGCGAGCAGTACGTCATGGAGCGCGGCCTGTTCGCCGACCTCGCCCTCGTCCACGCCCACACCGGCGACACCGAGGGCAACCTCCGCTACCGGATGACCGCGCGCAACTTCAACCCGATGATGGCGACCGCCGCCAAGATGACGGTGGCGCAGGTCGAGCACCTCGTGAAGCCGGGCGCGATCGATCCGGACACGATCCACACGCCCGGCATCTTCGTGAAGCGGATCATCGACGTCGGGCAGCGCGACAAGCGCATCGAGCAGCGCACCACGCGCAAGCGCGGCGACAGCACCCCGGCCGCGGCGGCCGGCGGCGGCACGCACTGATCGAACGGGAAGGGAGCGAGAACGATGGCCTGGACCCGCGAGCAGATGGCGGCGCGCGCCGCCAAGGAGCTGGAGGATGGCTTCTACGTGAACCTCGGCATCGGCATCCCGACGCTGGTGTCGAACTACATCCCCGAGGGCATGTCGGTGCAGCTCCAGTCGGAGAACGGCATGCTGGGCATGGGTCCCTTCCCCTACGAGGGCGAGGAGGATCCGGACCTGATCAACGCCGGCAAGCAGACGATCACCGCGCTGCCGACGACGAGCTACTTCTCCTCGGCGGATTCCTTCGGGATGATCCGCGGCGGGCACATCAACCTGTCGATCCTCGGCGCCATGCAGGTGGCCGGCAACGGCGACCTCGCCAACTGGATGATCCCCGGCAAGATGGTGAAGGGGATGGGCGGCGCCATGGACCTCGTCGCCGGCGTGAAGCGCGTGGTCGTGGTGATGGAGCACGTCGCCAAGAACAAGGACGGCACCGAGAGCCCGAAGCTGCTCAAGGCCTGCGACCTGCCGCTCACCGGCACGCAGGTGGTCGACCTGGTGATCACCGATCTCGGCGTGTTCGAGATCGACAAGAAGGGCGACGGCGGCATGAAGCTCATCGAGCTCGCCGACGGCGTCACCGAGGACGAGATCCGCAAGAAGACCGAGGCCGACTTCACCGTCGCCCTGAAGACCTGACGTCCCGGGGCTCGGCGGCGGATGTCGCCGGGCCAATCGGGGTGGGACGGCCGGGCACCCGATCGGCGAGCAGTGCCGCCGTCGCAACGCCTTTTTGCATAGGCTCAGACGGTTTCCGGTTGACCGCTTCGGTTGACACGTCTCGCTCCGTCATCGCGAGCGCAGCGAAGTGACCCAGGGTCGCGCGATCGTACAGAGCGTGGCGCTGCTGGATTGCTTCGCTCCGCTCGCAAAGACGGCGGAACCGATCGATGACCCAGAAACGGTATCAGACGCGAAACACCCCTGCTCCCAGTCGGGACAGGGGCTGATTCGCGTGATTGCGTGCCAGCCAGGCGGGGCGCGGGCTGGAGGTCCCGCCCGGCCTCGGGCGGCTCAGCCCGCGTCGCTGGCGCCCGCACCCGCGAGCTGCGGGTCCCGGGTCGCCGGACGCACCGGGCTCTCGGCCTGCGGCTCACCGCCGTGGAGCGCCTGCCGCACGTAGCTGTCGACCCGCTCACCCTGCTCCGGCAGTGCGGCCTCCAGATGCGCGATCATCTTCGGCGTCCAGAACGCCTTGATGTGCTTCTGGATGCCCGCCACCGCCTCCTCCTCCGGGTAGGACCGGAAGAAGGTGGCGATCTGGTTGGCCATGCGGACCAGCTTGTCCGCCTGCGTCACGGCACTCATCGGTTACTCTTACTCTGCCGCGTCCAGGGTCTGGGCGATCCGGGTGAGGGAGAAGTCCTCCTCGTAGAACCTCGCCTGCCAGTCGGAGGGCCGGTTGGTCCGCCGGACCTGCACGGCCGTCACCTTGTACTCGGGGCAGTTGGTCGCCCAGTCCGAGTAGTCCGTCGTGATGACGTTGGCGCCGGTCTTGGCGTGGTGGAAGGTGGTGTAGACCACGCCCGGCTGCATCCGCTCGGAGATCTTGGCCTTCAGGGCGATGTCGCCGGACCGGCTCTCCAGGGCGACGAGGTCGCCGTCGACGATGCCGCGCAGCTCCGCGTCGAACGGGTGGATCTCCAGCACGTCCTCCTCGTGCCAGCGCGAGTTCTCGGTACGCCGCGTCTGCGCGCCGACATTGTACTGGGACAGGATCCGGCCCGTGGTCAGGATCAGCGGGAACTTCGCCCCCGTCCGCTCCTCGGTGGCCACGAACTCGGTGATCATGAACCGGCCCTTGCCGCGGACGAACCGGTCCACGTGCATCATCGGCGTGCCGAGCGGCGCCTTCTCGTTGCAGGGCCACTGCACCGAGCCGAGCTCGTCGAGCTTGGCGTAGGACACGCCCGTGAAGCTCGGGGTGAGCGAGGCGATCTCGTCCATGATCTCGGACGGGTGGTTGTACTCCATCTTGTAGCCGAGCGCGTTGGAGAGCAGCACCGTGCCCTCCCAGTCGCCGTATCCGCCCATCGGAGCCATGACCTTGCGCACGCGCGAGATGCGGCGCTCGGCATTGGTGAAGGTCCCGTCCTTCTCGAGGAACGAGGCGCCCGGCAGGAAGACGTGGGCGTATTTGGCGGTCTCGTTCAGGAACAGGTCCTGGATGACGATGCACTCCATCGCCATCAGGCCGCTCGTCACGTGGTGCGTGTCGGGATCGGACTGCGCGATATCCTCACCCTGGATGTACAGGCCCTTGAAGCTGCCCTCGACGGCCTCGTCGAGCATGTTGGTGATGCGCAGGCCCGGCGCGTTGTCGAGCTTGGCGCCCCAGAGAGCCTCGAAGCTCTCGCGGGTGGCGTCGTCCGAGACGTGGCGGTAGCCGGTGAGCTCGTGCGGGAACGAGCCCATGTCGCAGGAGCCCTGCACGTTGTTCTGGCCGCGCAGCGGGTTCACGCCGGCGCCGAGCTTGCCGATGTTGCCGGTGGCCATGGCGATGTTGGCCATGCCCATCACCATGGTCGAGCCCTGGCTGTGCTCGGTGACGCCCAGCCCGTAGTAGATGCCGGCCGCGCCGCCCTTGGCGTAGAGCCGGGCCGCCCCGCGGACGTCCGCCGGGTCGAGCCCGGTGAATTGCTGCTGGTTCTCCGGGGAGTGGCGCTCGTCGGCGATGAACCGCGCCCAGGACTCGAACTCGGCCAGATCGCAGCGCTCGCGGACATAGGCCTCGTCGATCAGCCCCTCGGTGACGATCACGTGCGCCAGCGAGTTGATGAACGCGACGTTGGAGCCGGGCTTCAGCGGCAGGTGGTAGTCGGCCTTGATGTGGGGCGACTTCACGAGGTCGATCTTGCGGGGATCGGCGACGATGAGCTTGGCACCCTGGCGCAGCCGCTTCTTCATCCGCGAGCCGAAGACCGGGTGGCCGTCGGTCGGGTTCGCGCCGATGACCAGGATCACGTCGGAATTCTCGACCGACTTGAAATCCTGGGTGCCGGCCGAGGTGCCCAGCGTCGACATCAGGCCGTAGCCGGTCGGCGAATGGCAGACTCGGGCGCAGGTATCGACGTTGTTGTTGCCGAAGGCGGCGCGCACGAGCTTCTGGACGAGGTAGGCCTCCTCGTTGGTGCAGCGCGAGGAGGTGATGCCGCCGACCGAATCCTTGCCGTACTTCGCCTGGATCCGCTTGAACTCGGAGGCCGCCCGGTCGATCGCCTCTTCCCAGGACACCTCGCGCCACGGATCCGTGATCTTCTCGCGGATCATCGGCTTGGTGATGCGGTCCTTGTGGGTGGCGTAGCCGTAGGCGAAGCGGCCCTTCACGCAGGAATGGCCCTCATTGGCCTTGCCGCCCTTGTACGGAACCATGCGGACGACGCGCTCGCCCTGCATCTCGGCCTTGAACGAGCAGCCGACGCCGCAATACGCGCAGGTCGTGACCTCCGCGTGCTCGGGCTGGCCGTACTCGTGGATCGACTTCTCCTGGAGGGTCGCGGTCGGGCAGGCCTGCACGCAGGCGCCGCAGGAGACGCACTCGGACTCGAAGAAGTTGGTCGGGCCGGCCGCAACGCGGCTGTCGAAGCCGCGGCCCGCGATGGTCAGCGCGAAGGTGCCCTGCACCTCCTCGCAGGCGCGGACGCAGCGGTTGCAGACGATGCACTTCGACGGATCGTAGGTGAAGTACGGGTTCGACTCGTCCTTCGGCAGGTACTTTTCCGAACTCGGACGGACGTGGTTGTCGCCCTCATAGCCGTATCGGACGTCGCGCAGGCCGACCACGCCGGCCTGCGTCTGCAGCTCGCAGTCGCCGTTGGCCGCGCAGGTCAGACAGTCGAGGGGGTGATCGGAGATGTAGAGCTCCATCACGCCCTTGCGGAGCTTGGCGAGCTTCTCGTTCTGCGTGTGGACCACCATGCCGTTCTCGGCCGGGGTCGTGCACGAGGCCGGGGTGCCGCGCCGGCCCTCGATCTCCACGAGGCAGAGGCGGCAGGAGCCGAACGGCTCCAGCGAGTCGGTCGCGCAGAGCTTCGGGATCTGCGTCCCGGCCTGCATCGCCGCCGCCATAACCGAGGTGCCGGCCGGCACCGTCACCGACATGCCGTCGATCGTCAGCGTCACCGTCTGCTCGCTGACGCGGATCGGCGTGCCGTAGTCGATCTCCTTGATCAGGCCCATCGACGTTTCCTCACTCGGCCGCGGCCGGCAGATCGCCGGCGCGCCTGAAATCTTCGGGGAAGTGGGTGATCGCGCTCATCACGGGCATCGGCGTGAGCCCGCCCATGGCGCAGAGCGACCCGTCGGTCATGACCTCGCAGAGGTCCTCGACCAGCTTCAGGTTCGCGTCCGGCCGGATGCCGGCGATCACCTTGTCCATGGTCTCGACGCCGCGGGTCGCTCCGATGCGGCAGGGGGTGCACTTGCCGCACGACTCGGTGGCGCAGAAGTCGAAGGCGAAGCGGGCCTGGGCGGCCATGTCGACGGTGTCGTCGAACACCACGATGCCGCCGTGGCCGACGAGGCCCTTCTTGGCCGCCATCGCCTCGTAATCGAGGGGCGTGTCGAGGAGATGGTCGGGGAAGTAGGCCCCGAGCGGGCCTCCGACCTGCACGGCCCGGACCGGCCGCCCCGAGCGGGTGCCGCCGCCGAAATCCTCGATGACCTGCCGCAGGGTGATGCCGAAGGCCATCTCGATCAGGCCGCCGTGCTTGACGTTGCCGGCGAGCTGGATCGGCAGGGTGCCGAGCGAGCGGCCCATGCCGTAATCGGCGTAGGCCCTGGCGCCGTTCTCCAGGATCCACGGCACCGCCGTGAAGGTCATTACGTTGTTGACCAGCGTCGGCTTGCCGAGGAAGCCCTTGAGCGCCGGGATCGGCGGCTTGGCCCGCACGATGCCGCGCTTGCCCTCCAGGCTCTCCAGCAGCGAGGTCTCCTCGCCGCAGATATAGGCGCCGGCGCCCAGCCGAACTTCCAGGTGGAAGGTCCTGCCCGAGCCCAGGATGTTGTCGCCCAGCACGCCGGCCGCCACGCCGTTGGCGATCGCCTCCTTGAGGGTCGCGAAGGCCTGCGGGTACTCGGAGCGCAGGTAGATGTAGCCGCGGGTGGCGCCGGTCGCCATGGCCGCGATGGTCATGCCCTCGATGAGGTTGAAGGGGTCGCCCTCCATCATCATCCGGTCGGCGAAGGTGCCGGAATCGCCCTCGTCGGCGTTGCAGACCACGTATTTCTGGTCCGCCTTGGCGAGCATCACGGTGTTCCACTTGATGCCGGCCGGGAAGCCGGCACCGCCCCGGCCGCGCAGGCCGGAATCGCGCACCGCCGCCACGATACCCTCGGCATCGAGCTTGAGCGCGGCCTCAAGGCCGCGATAGCCGCCATGCGCCCGGTAATCGTCGACGGAGACCGGGTCGATCACGCCGCAGCGGTGGAAGGTCAGGCGCTGCTGCCGGGCGAGGTAGGGGATCTTCTCGGGGTCCCCGAGACACAGGGGATGGTCGCCGCCGGTGGCAAGGCCCCCGTCCAGCAGGGCATCGACATCCTTGACCGTCACCGGCCCGTAGGCGACGCGCCCCTCAGGCGTGCCGACCTCGACCATCGGCTCCAGCCAGAACAGGCCGCGGGAGCCGGTGCGGACGATGGTGACGTCCAGACCGCGGCGCTCGGCGCCGGCGAAGAGGGCGCGGGCGACCTTGTTGGCACCGAGTCCGAGGGCGACGGCGTCGCGCGGAACGTAGAGCGTGACGCTCACTGGCGCACCTCCGTCAGGGCAGCTTCGAGGGCGTCGGCGGTCAGGTGCGCGACCGGCTCACCGTCCACCAGCGCGGCGGGGCCGTTGGCGCACAGGCCGAGGCAGTAGACCGGCTCGACCGTGGCGCTGCCGTCGGCGGTGGTCTCGTGCCAGCCGCAGCCGAGGCGGCCGAGGATCTCGCGGTGCAGGTTGTCGGAGCCCATGGCCTGGCAGGCCTCGGCGCGGCACAGCTTCACTTCGTGCCGGCCGGCGGGATGGGCGCGGAAATCATGGTAGAAGGTGATGCAGCCGTGCACCTCGGCGCGCGACAGGTTCAGGGCGTCCGCGATCAGCGGCACGGCGCCAGAATCCACGTAGCCGAATGTTTCCTGCAGTGCGTGCAGGATCGGCAGCGTGGCCCCTTCGAGATGCGTATGCTCGGCGATGATCCCGGTGGCGCGTTCCGCGCTCCAGGGCTCGTGACGCGCCATGGTTCTCAGCCCAGTCTGTTCCTGTTCTAAGGCGAAGAGGAACAGAAATGCCGAATGGCTTCAATCGAACTGTCCGGTCAGGCGACAAAGGACGTTTGTCGAGCTGTAACGCGCCGGTGGGGGCAATGAGCACGTTCTGTTAACCCGTTGAAACAACGTAGTTTTTCAAATCACACCCTCAGTCAGAATCTCCTGCGTGCATCGCAACATGGATTTGTGCTCTGCAATAAATTGCATGCATCCGACGTCGGGCATATCCGCTTGCAGAATAGCCGGCCGTCATTGCGCGCGCAGCGAAGCAACGACGGAAGCTGAGGGTCAGAACTCCATCTCGAGCTCTTCGATCTCATCCGGCTCGTCGGCGGCGGCCTCGGCCCACTCGACCATCAGGGGCCAGCGCAGGATCGTGTCGCGGTAGGCGGCGGCCCGGGGCGGCAGCGCGACGTCGTAGGTGCGGAAGCGCGTGCAGACCGGGGCGTACATGGCGTCAGCCAGGCAGGGGCGGTCACCGAACAGGAACGGCCCCTCGTACCGGTCCAGGCAATCGTCAAAGATCGTGACGATGCGCTCGATATCGGCCTTCGCGCCGTTGAACACCCGGAAGTCGGGGTGGAAGGCCCGCAGGTTCATCGGCAGGGCCGAGCGCAGGTTGACGAAACCGGAATGCATCTCGCCGGAGATGGACCGGCAATGGGCACGCTCCGCCACGTTGCCGGGCAGGAAGCCAGCCTGCGGGAACGTCTCCGCGAGGTATTCGGCGATGGCGAGGGTGTCCCAGACGACCACGTCGCCGTGGCGCAGGCGCGGCACGAGGAAGGAGGGCGACAGATGCAGCAACTCCGCCCGGCTTCCGGCATCCGCACCGGACAGGACCTCGGTCTCGAAGTCGAGACCCGCCATCCGGCAGATCAGCCACCCCCGTAGGGACCATGAAGAGTAGTTGCGGCTCGAGATGGTAAGCGTTGCAGCCGTCATCGTCCTGCCCCCCGGCGCGTGACCCGTCCTGCGGTCTGCGGCGCCTGATCCAAGACCTGATCCAAGACTCGTGCCGCGTGACGCCGGCGAATCACGATTCCGCCGGATTCTACTCCCGCCGCAGGAGCGCCGCGACCTCCGCCTCCTCGGCGGCTGACAGGTTTCGGACGGGGGCCGCCGGCCTGCGGCGCGCGAGGCGCCAGATGCCGAATCCGCCGAGCAGGACCGCGAGCACAGGGGTCAGCCATAGGAGCAGGGTGTGCAGGGCGAAGACTGGGCGCAGCAGCACGAACTCGCCGTAACGGGCCACGACGTAGTCGAGCACCGCCGTGTCGCTGTCGCCCTTCTCCAGGCGCTCGCGCACGATCAGGCGCAGATCCTTGGCGAGCGGCGCGTCGGAATCGTCGATCGACTGGTTCTGGCAGACGAGGCAGCGCAGCTCCGCCGAGATCTCCCGTGCGCGATGCTCCAGGGCCGGGTTCTTCAGGACTTCGTCGGGCTGGACGGCGTGGGCCGGGGCGACAAGGACGAGAGCAGCGGCGAGCGCGAAGCCGAACCGGCCGGCGCGCGCCCGCACGCCCACCTTTGCGGGGGCTATCATCGCCGCCATCATTCCGCCGGCACCGCGTTGGGCAGCGGCCGCGCCTTCGCCTTGGCGGGGGCGCCGACGCGCATCCGGCGATCGGTGAGCGAGAGGCCGCCGCCCAGCGCCATCACCACGGCCCCGAGCCAGATCAGGAGCACCAGGGGCTTGTAGTAGAGGCGCAGGCCGACGCCGCCGTCCTGGCCCATCTCGCCGAGGCTGGCATAGACCTGGCTGAAGCCGATGGTCAACAGACCCGACTCCGTCACCGCCATCTTGCGGCTCGGATAGAAGCGCTTGCCGGTCTCCACATGGCCGACCTCGTCGCCGGAGCGGGTCCGGATCGTCAGGGAGGCCGCGGCCTCCTCGTAGTTCGGCCCCTGGCGGGGGCCGACGCGGTCCAGGGTCGCCACGTAGGGTCCCGTCGCCAGGGTCTGTCCGGGCTTGAGGGTCGCAAGCCCCTCGGTGGCCCAGCCCTGGGCGGCGATGCCCAGCACCACGACGCCGACACCGGCATGGGCGAAGGCGGTCCCCCAGGCCGAGCGCGGCAGGCCGACGGCGCGCCGCCCGATCTGACCGAGCGAGCGCGCCCGGCTCGCCCCGTAGCCCCGGGCGCGGGTGACGATCTCGAGGGCGGAGCCGATCAGCAGGTAGGCGCCGAGGCCGATCCCCACCGGCGCCATGACCGGGCCGCCCCAGGTCAGCGCCAGCACGGCGAAGCCGATGACCAGGGCGACCGCCAGCGCGGCGAAGAGGCGCTGGGCGGCGGCGAGCACGTCGCCGCGCTTCCAGGCCAGCGCCTGGCCGAGAGGCACGATCAGCAGCAGCGGGATCGCCAGCGGCACGAAGGTCGAGTTGAAGAAGGGCGGACCGACCGTGATCTTCTCGCCCGTCAGCATCTCCAGGAGCAGCGGGTAGAGGGTGCCGACCAGCACGGTGGCGCAGCCGGCGACGAGGAAGAGATTGTTGAGGACCAGGGAGCCCTCGCGGGAGATCGGGGCGAACAGACCCCCCTGCCGCAGCAGCGGCGCCCGCCACGCGAACAGCGTCAGCGAGCCGCCGATGAACAGGATCAGGATCCCCAGGATGAACACGCCGCGGGTCGGGTCGGTGGCGAAGGAATGCACGGAGGTGATCACGCCCGAGCGGACCAGGAAGGTGCCGATCAGCGACAGCGAGAAGGTCAGGATCGCGAGCAGGACCGTCCAGACCTTGAGGGCGTCGCGCTTCTCCATGACCACGGTGGAGTGCAGAAGCGCCGTCCCGGCGATCCACGGCATCAGGGAGGCGTTCTCGACCGGATCCCAGAACCACCAGCCACCCCAGCCGAGTTCGTAATAGGCCCAGTAGGAGCCCATCGCGATTCCGAGCGTCAGGAAGCACCACGCAGTGAGCGTCCAGGGCCGCACCGCCCGCGCCCAGACGGCGTCGATCCGGCCGTCGATCAGCGCGGCGACCGCGAAGGCGAAGCTGATCGAGAAGCCGACATAGCCGAGGTAGAGGAGAGGCGGGTGGATCGCCAGCCCGGGATCCTGCAGCAGCGGGTTGAGGTCGTTGCCCTCCAGCGGCGCCGGGATCACGCGGCTGAACGGGTTCGAGGTCGTGATGATGAACAGCACGAACACGAAGGTGATCAGCCCCTGCACACCCAGCGTGCTGGCGCGCAGCCGCGGCGGCACGGAGTTCTTCGCCGCCGCGACACAGGCGCCGAACAAGGTGAGGATCAGGACCCAGAGGAGCATCGAGCCCTCGTGGTTCCCCCAGACGCCGGAGATCTTGTAGATCAGTGGCTTCTGCGTGTGCGAGTTCTCGACGACGTTCTGGACCGAGAAATCGGACGTGACATGCGCCCAGGTCAGCGCCGCGAACGCGAACAGCACGCAGGCGAAGGCGCCGAGCGCCGCCTGCGAGGCGGTCTGGCGGAGCGCCGGGTCGCCCGAGCGCGCGGCCCAGATCGGCATCACCACCTGGACGAGGGAGATCGCGAGCGCGAGTGCGAGCGCGAAGTGACCGGTCTCGACGATCATGCGGATTCCCTTACCGCTCGCTGCGCTGGCCGAGGGTCTGGTCGGCCGCCGCGGTGGCGGGCTTTTGCGCGGGTGCGCCCTTGTTCGGACCGCCCTCCTGCCAGCGCCCCTGCGCCTTCAGGGCATCGGCGACCTCGCGGGGCATGTACGATTCGTCGTGCTTGGCCAGCACCGTGTCGGCGCGGAACTGCCCGCCCGGCTCCAGCACGCCCTCGGCGACCACGCCCTGCCCTTCCCGGAACAGGTCCGGAAGCAGCCCCTTGTAGTGGACCGCGACGGTCTCGTTCGTGTCGGTGACGGCGAAATCGACCGTCTGGTCGGGGCCGCGCTTGAGCGAGCCGTCCTTCACCAGGCCGCCGAGCCGCAGGCGCGTGCCTGGGGCGATGGCCTGCTTGGCGATGTCGGTGGGCGAGCGGAAGAACACGATCGAGCCGCTCATGGCGTAGAGCATCAGCCCCACGGCGAGGGCCAGTACGCTTCCGCAGGCGGCGATCAGGATCAGGCGGCGTTTCTTACGCGTCACGATACTTCCACCCCGCGGTCCGGCGCGCGGAGACCCGCCACGACCGAAACCGTTCTCATTCTAGTCTTGAGGGTGTCGGCTCCGGGCGCCCGCGGGTCAAGGGCAGCCGTCGGGACCGATTGTCGTACGGGCCGCGCCGCGGCGGCGGCCTCGCGATTTCGTGGCGTCAGGAATTGGGCTGGTCAGGGGGTCGGCTTGGCGGGGAGGTCCAGCTCCCGGGCGAGGCCGTCGAGCCGCGCCACCGCCTCGGCGTTGGCGGCCAGCGCCATCCGTGCGCGATCGAGGGCCTTCACAGCCAGATCGCGCTCGCCCAGCGCGCTGTAGGAGCGCACGAGGCGCATCCACTCGTCCGGCGTCCCGCCGCGGGCGCCGAGGCGCCGGTCGAGCCCCTCGACCATGCCGCGAATCGCCGCCTGCTGCTCCGCCTGCGGCATGGCGCGCACGGCCGCCATCGCCGACTCCTTCTCGGCTTGGGCGGTCGGCCCCGCCTGACCTGATTCGGCCGGTGCGGACGCCTCGCCTTCGACGCCGAGGCCCACGGCGCGGGCGCCCTGCTCCACCTGGGCGAGCCCCTGCGGGTCGCCCGCGAGGGCGGCGCGGGCGCGGGCAAGGGCGGCCGTCGCCTGATCGCGCTCGCCGAGCACCGCGCGGGAACGGACGAGCCGCAGCCACTCGTCGGGAGTCCCGCCACCGGCCTTGAGCCGGGCGTCGAGCCCGTCGACCATGCCGCGGATCGCGGCCTGCTGTTCCGCGGGCATTTTCGGCCCCGCCTGGGGCGTCGTGGGCGGCGGCGGCTCGCCCTTGAGGCGCGCCACCGTCTGCCGGACCACGCCGAGCCACGGGGCGTTCGGCGGGCTCGCGGCCTCGAGTTCGGTGAGCTGGCGGATCGCCTCGCCGGTGTCGCCGGCCTGCTCGGCCGCCCGCGCGAGGTAGAAGCGGGGCTTCGGCGCGTTGGGCTCCTTGGCCTGCGCCTTCTCGAACAGCGCCTTGGCCTCGGGCGAGACGGTGCCGTCGGCCGCCGCCGTCAGGGCCTCCCCCTGATCGGCGAGGGTGTCGGCGCTCTCGCCCTTCAGGCGCGCGATGTTGGCGTAGGCGCGGGCGGCATCGTCGAAGCGGCCGGTGCGCATGTAGACCGGGGCGAGGACCGCCCAGCCGCGGGCATCGTTGGGGTCGCGGGCGAGCCGCGCCTCGATCTGCCCGACCGCCTTCATCAGCTCGTCGGCACCGCCACGGGCGGCCTGCCGGTCGGCCTCGGTCTGCGCGGGCAGCTCGGGCGAGCCGTAGAGGCCGTAGGCGATCAGCGCCACGAGGGGGATGGTCGAGAGTGCGAAGGCCGAGGCGGCCCGGCGCCGGCGGAGGCGCGGCTCGGCCGGGCGCGCGGCCTCCGCGAGGCCGTCGTCCTCGGC
>NZ_JBFUGA010000053.1:0-40989 GCF_056403155.1 Methylobacterium sp. P3_A11 | reverse complement strand
CGTCCGCGCCGGCCTGAACTACAAGTTCGGCTCGTACTAAGCGACGMTGCAATCGAGCTTGATCTAAGCATCCCCAGCCCGATCAGACTGGCCGCTTAATCAGGAAGCGCCCCAGGAGCCCCGCTCCCTGGGGCGTTTGCCATTCTGACCTATGACATAGCCAGCAGTTATCGCTCGCCGGCGGGCCAGAAGGACAAGCATCATCTTGCTGAAGGTCTCCAAGCCGCACCACATCGCGCGGGCGACGCTGCGCATGCCGATACTCCCTTCGTTGAGACCGCATCACCGCAATTGACGGCGGAGCTGCGCGGGAGGAAGTTCAGTTCGGGGGCGGCTACGGAGTTAGCCACCATGAGCGACTTCGATCACATCCTGAACTGGAAGCTTCTTCGCGGCTCGCACAACTTTCCGGGCACTGAGGGTGGCACCTGCATCAACGAGGCGGCGCTCGTGGCGTGCGGCTTTCCGTACCGGCGCATCGTCTCAGTTCGTTGCATGCCGGACTGCTTCTCGCGCCCGATCTGCCAACTCGCCATGCAGTTGAACGATGAGGCGACCGATACACAGCGGTGGCGCCTGATGCCGTTCGTGACGCGGCTGGCTTGTGCGGACACACCGGAGATTGAGCGCGAGCGAGCCAGCTATATCAGCACGCAGATGGATCCCGATCCCTATCTCCCACGCCCTTCCCAGTTTGATAAAGCGCTGCGCGTCCTCGAAGGTGCGCTCGCCATCGGGCGGCAGGCAGATCCGCTCGGCTTGGACGAGGCGGCGAGCCGGTTGGACGCGGCGCGGGGCCCCGGTACCCCGGCAAAGAAGCGAACCGATTTCCTGGCTGCGAAGGTGGAGGGCTGGCTGGGCCTGCAGCAGGCGCCTGAGAACGTGGGGTGATACCCAGCTGCGGAGCGTGCTGCGGAAACTCAGGCGTCAGGTCAGGACGCCCGCAGGAAGGGCCTGTCGCAAACAGGAACAGGCTCGCGTTCATGGGTCGGCAGGCGTACCGCCCCAACTTGCCGCTCCGCTCCGGAGCCGGCCCATGATCCTCCTCGCCCTCAAGCTGAAGCGAGAAGCTCGCGGCGACTTCAACGGCCAGACTGCCTATGCGGCTAGTGCGCCCAACTCGCGGTCTCGGCGTCGTGGAGCACGATGAACTCGGAGCACAGCTGTTCCAGGCCGTTGCGAGGCTCCAGCTCCGGCTGACCGTGCTTGACAATTGCCCACGCCTCAACCGCGGCCTCGGCGCCCAGGTACACCGCCATCTCTTGCGTGAGCGAACGCGCTGGCCCGAAGCCGAGCCGGTCTCCGACTTCGCGCTCCACGGCCGCCATCGCCTCAAGGACGCGGAAATGGGTGATGTGCATCTCGGTCATGCTGACACTCCGGTCGATAGGGGGTGTCTCGGATACTGGCAGTCGGGCGCTCATAGCTTTGAACCGGCCGTGGATGCGATCCCAGAAGTCCGAAAGCTCGCACGAGCCGAGCATAGCATAAAAGCTGTCCGCCACCCAGGTCGGCACGATCTCGGCCAACGGCGACAAGGAGATCGGCGAGATGATCGCCCACGCCATGCAGAAGGTGGGCAACGAGGGCGTGATCACGGTCGAGGAGGCGAAGACCGCCGAGACCGAGCTCGACGTCGTCGAGGGCATGCAGTTCGTCCCCGATCCGCGGCCTGAGCTGAGCTTCCACCGCTAGCGCATCTACAATCCGCAGCTCCTAAGGCTCAAGCTGGATGCGTGAAGAAAGCCGCGAAAAGGTGATCAGCGCGCGCCCCAGGGCTCGATGACTTCGTTCAAAACTTAGTGTAAAGTAGCGCAATACGGCGCAGCTCCAGCTTCGCGGGAGTTCAGCCATGTCAGATGCATTTTCCGAATATCGGCACGTCGTGGCGGCTCCCTGCCCGAGCGAGGATCCGAGCGATTGTCTCGCCGGAGCCTGGGCGCTCGGAATCTGTGGCGAAGATTGGGTCTGGGGCTGGTGCGATCCTGACAGGGTTCGGATCGCGTTTCGCCGCGAGAGCGACTGTGTCGCGTTCCTCGCCCGCGCAGGGTCGGCCTACTCGGTGCCGCCACTGGGACTGTATGACACTCCGCGCATGAGCCTGTGAGACTGCTGCCCCATATCTTCCCGATCGCTGCTCGGGCCGAAAGGGCTGAGCCATGCCGAAGTGCCAGTCTTGCGGTCAGTGGATTGAGGCGACGGCGAGGATCTGCCCGATGTGCGGCGCGCTGACCGGCGTGACCGTGCCGCGGAGTAACGAGCCGACAGCCCCAGCTTGGCGCGGCAACACCCTCATTTATATCGTCACGACCATACTCATCCTGCTGTTCAACTGGTTTCTGACGTAGCGGAACAAACGCGGCGCTCGCCTTCTCGTCGGTCCAGACGGGCGCCCCCGAGACCTGCTGAAAGACGGCAACACACCCAATGCGTTACCGCTCATATGCAAGGAAGGCCAAGCCAAAACACGAGCGCAGCAGCTACTTCCTCGCCACCGCCGGGGTTCCCGTTGGATTCCTGACGGAAACGTTCCACAGCGGCGGTCAAGGTCACTGCTTCAGCTGCTATGCTTCCATCTCAACAACATTCCGAACAAATCGCGCGGATCATCCGGGTCGGCGAGCAGATCGAGATTTCCGTAGAACGGAAACGCCTCCAGCTTGTGTCGCACATAGCGCAAAGCTGAGAAATCTTCGACCGCAAAGCCAACTGAGTCGAAGATCGTAACCCGTTGCGGGTCACGGCGGCCTGGCGCCAAACCGGCTATCACCTGCCAAATCTCTGTCACGGGGTGCCCGAGTGGCAGTTGCTGAATCTCGCCTTCGATCCTGGTCTGCGGGGCATACTCGACAAAGATATCTGAGCGCAGCAGCACATCGCGATGCAGCTCGGTCTTGCCCGGACAATCCCCGCCAACTGCATTGATATGAACGCCGGCCCCAATCAGGTTGTCATTGAGGATCGTGGCGTTTTGCTTGTCGGCCGTAGCTGTCGTGATGATGTCTGCCCCTTCTACCGCCTCCGCGGCAGTCCTGCAGGACGTCATGTCGAAGCCGAGCCCGGCGAGGTTGCGCATACATTTGGTCGTCGCGGTTGGGTCGATGTCATACAGGCGTAAATGATCGACACCGAGCAACGCCTTGAAGGCCAGCGCTTGGAATTCGGCTTGCGCCCCATTGCCGACAAGTGCCATCGTGCGCGCACCGGGCTTGGCGAGATGGCTGGCCGCCAGAGCTGAGGTTGCTGCCGTGCGCAGTGCAGTGAGAATGGTCATCTCCGTCAACAGCATCGGGTATCCATTACCCACGTCAGCTAGAACGCCAAAGGCCGTCACCGTCTGACGGCCCTGGCGAAAGTTCTTCGGATGACCGTTGACGTATTTAAATCCATATTTTGATCCATCGCTCGTCGGCATGAGCTCGATAACGCCATCTGGGCTGTGCGATGCGACGCGTGGCGTTTTATCAAAGAGGTGCCAGCGCCGGAAATCTTCACTGATGCAATCGGCTAGTTCCACAATAAATCGTTCGACACCGATCGCGGTGACGAGCTGCATCATGTTTTCGACATCAACGAACGGAACAATATTAAAATTTCGTTTTGGGAATGTGGTTTCAGCCATAGGAAAAGGGTTTCTATAAGAGATTGGATCGTGATTTTACATCACTGCATGGTCGCGCTTTGAAGGTTGCTGCGAAAATGCTCGTGCCGTGAAGAGCGTGGACTGCAGCGCCTGATGTCCTGTACACCTTTACCGTTCCCAACGCTCTCGAAAAACTATGCTCCGCACCCACGGCTTCATGTCGTCCAGCGTGTCGGCGACGCTTACTGCCCTCGCCGGGTAGTCTTATAGCTACTGTTGGGCGATTCACGAACGTTGATGGCGGAAACTCCGGAGCGTCCGCCATAGTGATCACAGGGTCGAACCCTTCCGTGCTTTTTCCAGCTGTATAAGATCTGCTAAAAGCTTTTGTGCAAGAGCCGTATGTTGGTTATTACTCACCCCCGCCCTTAAGTGGGATTTACCATTCGGGACCAACGGGTTAGGCCAGATTTTCGCGGTTCCTGCGGTTATAGTAATTGCGGCGCCTTTATCCGTACTTACTGGTGCATCACCGCGTCTGCCATAGCAGATTTCGCGTTTATACTGTTTTGTTCCGAAATTTCGCTTTCAAAGGTTCCGGACCCTCACGGGCGGGAAATTTGAGTCGCATGCCAACATACTGATGCAATTGGCCTTTCGAAATTTATGAGGGGTGGGTAATTACGTATGTTGCGCCTTTTCTACTGGAGCGGTTTTCTTGCCGTATGTTGTGGTCACGGTCATCAGGTTTCGGTCAACCTTGAAGGTGCCCGAGTAGGTTCTGCCGTCTAGCTTCACATGAATAGAGTGGCCCGACATGCGGAGATCCTCCCGACTGTGTGGCAAACATCTTAGCTATAAAAATACCTGTGATGCCTTTTTTCGTGACACAGGCTATCATAGAAAAACGCCGATTGCGCGCCTAGGAGGGCTCGATGTTGCGGCTCGAGAACGGCCTACACAGCCCTCGAGACTTGGTTAGCGAGGCGGTTAGATTGGATGTAGTAAGCCTCATCGAGCTCTACGGCAACGACGCGTTCAGAGTGGCTTGCGACAGAATTCAGCAAGCACGAGCAAGAGGAGATCGGGCGGCAAAACTTCTATGGACGCAGGTGGCTCTCAAGATACGTCACCGGGCCTTCGGTGACGCTCCGAAGTTGCTCGTCCCTGCTGAACCGGCACAACGAGCGAAGGTGTCCAAGCCTCGTCTCGCGGCGCGTTCTAAGCCAGCAGGTTCTGTAGATCGGCGCCACCGCTAACAGCCGACGGCTCTGACTTGGCGGTGCGGGCTGATGGCCTGGGCATCACCATCGCCGATACGTTGATCTCCGCCTGCCGGCAATCAGCGACGGAACTCCGCCCCGGTCGCGAAGGGATGAGGCGGGAGGTTCCGAAGTGGGGAAAAGATGGTAAACTGGATCGGTCCTGGAGGGTTGCTCCATGTCCGCACATCCTGAACAACTGGTCACGAAAACCTGCACACCCTGCCAAGGCGGGATCCCGCCGCTTGCGCCCGATGACGCTGAAGATCATCGCCGACAGACGCCCGCTTGGGCCCTGCTCGATGACGCGCGCCGCATCGAGCGACGGTTTGAATTCGGCAGCTTTGCCGACGCGTTTAGGTTTGTGCAGCGTGTGGCAGATCTCGCCGAGCGCGAGGGCCATCATCCAGACATCACATTCGGTTGGGGCTACGCCACGGTTTCGCTTCAGACCCACAAAATAAAGGGATTGCACGAGAACGACTTCATTCTCGCGGCTAAGATAGATCAGGAGGCATCGAGCCAGCATTAGCGCTGCATCTTACTCACTGCTTCAGAGCCCGTCCGATAGGGGTGCGAGGCGTGGTTGCATAGCCGGGATGGAGATTATTCTAGGCAAGTTGCTGAAGCCTGATCTGGAAGCGCCATGTGGACCCCGCCCGCCCGAGGGCTTGAACGCTCGGCGCCTTCCGAGCCGGGAAGGCACCAAGCCATGCACTTCGAACGTGACACGCATGGCGACTGGGTGATTGATCCCGAGCAGCTTGCTTCCAAGCTGGGGATCAATCCCGGGCACCTCCGGCACGAGATGCGCCTTGGGCTCGTCACCAGCCGCATCGAGGCCGGGAAAGAGGCTGACGAGGGCTGTTGGCGCGTGACGATTCGGACCCGTAAGGCGGCTTGGCAGGGCGTCATTGATGATGCAGGCTGCCTTGTCAGCGAACGCCGTCTGTGAACCCGGGGCAGATTTATTAGGCGGCCTGCCACATTCGCGACGTTGAGGGGCTTCCAGGTCCAGCTACGCCTTGCGCGAGGCGAAACCCCCATATCAGAATGCAGCCGCTGCCAGGAAGCAGAGGATGACCGCTGCCAACATCACCAGCCCCGGCCAGTTTGCCTGAGGGCTGAAGCCGGCCGCCCCAGAAGCGGACTTTTCGAACATCTCCAACGGGTGGAGGCTGTGTGAAAACGCAGGAGCACTTCAAAATAGTAGAACAATTTTCTACGTGGCTGCCAAACAGCTATCCTGGACAGGTGCATAGCTCACTGACTCAGACGGATGGTTCAGGAGATCGGCTGACGGCTGCGATGATGTCGGTGGCGGGCTTGGTCCAGACGAAAGGTCGGGCGCGTCGGTTGTGCTCGGCGATATAGGGTTTGATGGCCGCCTGTAGATCGACGACGCCGGTGAAGGAGCCTCGCCGCAGCCGACGACGGGTCAGCGCTGAGAAGAAGCCCTCGACCGCGTTGACCCACGAGGCCGAGGTCGGGGTGAAGTGGAACGTCTAGCGCGGATGCCAGGCGAGCCAGGCGCGCACCTTCGGATGTTTGTGAACCGCCCCGGGTTTCCCGGAGGCTCCAACTCTTGAGAGACTGGAGCCATGACGAAGCATACCCCACCGTTTTCCCCTGAGGTCCGCGAGCGGGCTGTCCGGATGGTCCGGGAGCATCAGGGCGAGCACAGCTCACCCTGGGCCGCGATGCAGTCGATCGCCGCCAAGATCGGCTGCTCGGGCGAGACGCTGCGGAACTGGGTTCGCCAAGCCGAGCGCGATCAGGGCCAGAGGGCCGGACCGACCACGGACGAGCGCGAGCGGATCAAGGCCCTGGAGCGGGAGGTTCGCGAACTCCGGCAGGCGAACGAGATCCTGCGCAAGGCATCCGCGTATTTTGCGATGGCGGAGCTCGACCGCCGGTCCCGGTCATGATCGCCTTCATCGACGATCATCGTGCGCTCTACGGGGTCGAGCCGATCTGCAAGGTCCTGCCGATCGCCCCGTCGACGTACCATGCCCATGTCGCGCGACGGGCTGCCCCCGAGACGCTGCCGGCCCGAGCCAAACGGGACGCGACGCTCATGATCGAGGTCCGGCGCGTCTATGAGGCGAACTTTCGCGTCGACAGTGTGCGCAAGGTCTGGCGGCAACTCGCCCGCGAGGGGATCGTGGCCGCCCGCTGCACCGTCGCTCGGCTAATGCGAGCGACGGGTTTGAAGGGCGTGGTGCGGGGCAAGTCGGTCCGGACGACGATCCCCGATCCGGCCGCAGCCTGCCCACGCGACCGGGTCAACCGGCAGTTCAAGGCCGCGTGCCCGAACAGGCTGTGGGTCGCGGATTTTACGTACGTCGCAACCTGGGACGGCTTCGTCTACGCCGCCTTCGTGATCGATGTCTTCGCCCGCCGGATCGTCGGCTGGCGCGTGTCACGTTCGGCCCGAGCGGACTTCGTGCTCGATGCTCTGGAGCAGGCCCTGTACGAGCGCCGCCCCTTCGCCGGCAGCGGCCTCGTCTGTCACTCCGACCGCGGGTCGCAATACGTGAGCCTCCGCTACACCGAGCGTCTCGCCGAGGCGGGGGTCGAACCCTCCGTCGGCAGCGTCGGCGACTCGTACGATAATGCTCTGGCCGAGACGGTGATCGGCCTGTTCAAGACCGAGGTGATCCACCGGCGTGGACCCTGGCGCTCGTTCGAAGCCGTCGAGTTTGCCACCCTCGAATGGGTGGATTGGTTCAACCACCGCCGGCTACTCGAACCCATCGGCAACGTCCCTCCCGCCGAGGCCGAAGCGCGCTATTATGCCCAGACCGAGGTCCAAGCCTTGGCCGCCTGACCCAAACCAAACGGCCTCCGGGAAACCCGGGGCGGTTCACTGCGCCGCAGCACACACTCCTTGCGGCTCTCGGTGATCTCTGACGGATAAGAACTGGAGCGATCGGCGCCAATGCGGTCACCATCGCAAAAACATCTCGTGTAGGATCGCGCCTGCGAACGCTCGAGTGGTGGTCTGCAAAGGGGTGCCTGACGCCTCGACAGCCGCCCCGGCGCTCGCCATCTTGCGTGCATGCCCGGGCAGCACAGCCAGACCTACGATCCGCAGGAGGAGCCCGCACCCCAAGGTGTTGCTCCTAGGTGCTCTCGGTCACGTATCCTCGGTCGCCTCTCACGAGCACGCTGCACGCTGATCGTCCTCACGCTCATCAGCGGCAGCGCCGTTGCCGGACCCGCTGATCCGCCAACTGCTTTGGTAGCGCAGGACGCCGCTCGCCTCGCCCAAGCAGCGCAGATGATCGTCCGCGTGACCCTCATCGGCCGGAATTGCGCGCCGTTCTACGCCGTCGACCAAGCCCAGCTTCAGGAGATCGGGAGCGGGTTGTTCAACCAAGCGCTCGCCCGCTACGGCAAGGATCGGCTGCTGCGAGCGGTCGATACTGCCGAGGCTGAGGACACGGCTCAGATCCGCGAGAGCGGCGCCGCTTTCTGGTGTCCGCTCCAGCGCGCCTACCTCAACAGCCTGAGAATGCCAGGCCTGATTGGGAAACAGCGGCAGTAGCTCGGTCAGCTCTGACTGCTTCTCGTGACTGGCTCGACCGTAACCGATCTCAATCCCGTAGCTCTCATGCGGGGCGCGTCTACGGGCCGCCTGACCGCCGGATTTCCCACAGTTGCTGGCGTAGTACCTGCAAAGCGTCCGTGTCCTCCCAGAGCTGCCGCTCAGCGTCGCGGGTGTCGGCCTCAGCCTGGGTTAGGGCGGCGAGCGCATCGCGGTCTGATCTGCTCCAGGAAGGCGGGCGGGCAGGATTTGGATCTCGGCCATGGTGACCTCAGGCGGCGCGCACGGTTGCGAGGAAGCGGCTCATCTCGGCGGCGAGTTGCTCGGACTGGCGCGAAAGCTCGGAGGCCGCCCCGAGCACTTGGCTGGCGGCCGCACCGGTCTCCTCGGCCGCGCCCGCCACACCGGCGATGTTGCTTGTCACCTCACCGGTGCCCTGCGCCGCCTGCGCGACGTTGCGCACGATTTCCTGCGTGGCCGCGCCCTGCTCCTCCACCGCCGCCGCGATCGAGGTGGCCACGCTGCTGATCTCCTGGATGCGCGCGCTGATCGAGCCGATGGCCGACACCGCCTGACCCGTCGACCCCTGGATCCGGGCGATCTGGCCGGAGATCTCCTCCGTGGCCTTGGCGGTCTGGTTGGCCAGCTCCTTCACCTCGGAGGCGACCACCGCAAAGCCCTTACCCGCCTCGCCAGCACGCGCTGCTTCGATCGTGGCATTCAGAGCCAAGAGGTTGGTCTGGCCAGCAATCGTCGAGATCAGGCCGACTACGTCGCCAATCCTGGCCACAGCACCGCTGAGTTCCTGCACGAGTGCGGCCGTCTGGCTGGCCTCATCCACGGCCGTGCGGGCCAGCTGAGCCGAGCCGGTCACCTGACGACCGATCTCCTGCACGGACGAGCCCAGCTCCTCGGCGGCGGCGGCAACCGTGTTGACGTTCGAGGCGGCCTCCTCGGCGGCGGCCGCGACCGTGGTGGACTGGCTGGCGGTCTGCGTGGCGGTCGCGGTCATGGTCTGAGCCGTGGCCTGCAGCTCGGTGGCTGAAGAGGAGACCATGCCGACAATCCCACCCACGGCCTGCTCGAAACCGTCGGCCATCTGGCGCATGCCGGCTTTGCGCTGCTCCTCGGCAGAGGCACGGGCGAGCGCCGTCTCCGCCTCCAGCTGACGCGTGCGGATCAGGTTGTCCTTGAACACCTGAACGGCAGACGCCATCGCGCCGATCTCGTCCTGCCGGCCGACACTGGGAACCGCGATGGTCGCGTCGCCGGACGCTAGCACGCCCATCGCTGACGTCATGCGCTCGATGGGGCGCGCGATGCCGAAGAGGCTGAACAGAGCCGCGCCGAGGGAAGCCAGCAGAGCGACAGCCATGGCGACGTAGGCGGTGCGGGTGGCTGCGTCGGCGCTCGCAATGCTGGCGCTCACTGCGGTCTCTGCGGACTGCTTGTTGAAGCTGACATCCTCCTGCAGGGCGTCGCTCGCTTCCTTGGCCAACTGCGCCAGTTCAGGCGCGATCAGCGAGGACAGAGCTTCCGTTTTACGGCTGCCCTCCATGGCATCCAGCAGCGGGCGCTGGTCCCTCAGGTACTGCGCCCAGGCCGCAGAGAAGCGGTCATAGAACACCCTCTCCTCGGCGGAGCTGATCATCAGCTCGTACTCGCGCCGGAGCTGCGCGATGACATCTGCAGCGGCGCTGAGCCCCGTCTTGTTGGCCGCTTGGGCATCAGGCGTGTTGGAGGCGACGACGAACCGGTAGAGCTTGACCCGGTAGTCGCGGATGGCGGTGTTGATGCGGTTGACCGTGTTGACGGCGGGAAGGCGCACCGCGCCGACGTCGCTGACGTTCTGCCGGATTTCGGAAAGATCCCGGATACTGAGCAGGCCCTGGCCAGCGGAGATCACGGCGGCCAGTCCGAACAGACCGGCTAGAGCAGATTTGATCGACAGACGCATGGGAGAGGCCGCCAGAATACAGAATACTGCTTTTTTCATGAAATGTATAAAGTTAACAATTTGCTAATGATAACATAAGTACTTATTGCAGGCCGAAGCAATCTGACAGATAGTGTGTATGTGAACAGCTTGCGGATGAGTGCTGATTGCTCCTCGACCGCTTCAAGATCAAGCGCTTAGCGCCTTGAGCGAGCTTCAGTTTGCGCGCCGGATCAGGAACGCGCGATAGGTGGAAGTTGAGGCGCTTTACCGAGGCTAATGAGGCTTGGTAGCCTCAAAATAGCTCGGTCAGCCCGAGGCGGCGGCGAGCTTCCATGTCGTTGCCGCACCAGGCCGCGAGCAAGGCGACTCAATCGAGCAGGGCGGCGCCGTTCAGCAGGACGCCTTCTCCCGTCTGCCAATCACCGCGGCCTGTGCGACGGGCGCGCCGGCGTGCAGCCACGTGATGATGGTCTGCTCGGGCACGGCATAGATCTCGGCGGCATCTGCGACCGTCAGGAGCGGCGCGGACAGGTCAGGATGCGTACCGCGCTGTGCGACGCGCCCCAGGAATACGACGACGAGCGGATCGGTCGCCCGCGGCACCGGGCGTTTCGGTTTGGGCAGGGTGCCGTGGTCGCGGCGATCGCGCAGGCCGAGGGCGGCCAATGCACTGCTCAAGCGGTAGACGGGACGGCCGCTGCGCTGTCCGTCGGGCTTGACCGATGCACGAAGGGCCGACGACCGGAGTGTTTCAGAGCGGTCGTCTTGTTGCACGACACAGACGATATCGCGGCGCGTTAGCTGTTGGGCAATTGCCACTTGGCCTTATGCCGGACGATGAACATGCGGTTGGCGCCCTCCGGACCCTTCAAATTCGTGTAGGTATAGGGCGCCGACCCCGTGAGCCCTTTGTACTTACCCGTACCGCCTGTGAAGGTGTGGACACCGCCTTTGGCGTCGGCGTCAAAATCGGAATAGAACTGATCACCATCGGTATCGACATCGACGCATGAGCCGCGGGAATGGACGGCACTTCCGGTCATCTCCCGTAACCCCATGCAACGCGTCCCCACATTGTTGAACATCTGGCCACCCGCATCATTGGTGGTGATGCCGTTCAATTCGAGGTAAACGACGTTCTTATCTCCAGATTTCATCGTGTTCGTCGCGACGACCACGAAGCTGCTTGTGTATGCATCTTCCCCGGATTTTGGAGTCTCAGCGGCGTGAGCACCGACAACAAAGCATGCGCTCATTCCCAGAGCAATCGGTAGCTTGCCCATCTCGTTCCTCCTCCGTGATCGTCCCCTTAAACTGAAGATCGATTCAGCTACAATGTAGCTGAGGTAGAGATGATTGAATAGATGTTCCTTAGACGCCGCCACTTTCAGAGCGGATGCTGATTATCGGCGAGGGGCGCATTCTGCGGACGCCGGACAGGCGGAGGCGAAGATGGAGACGCTTCATTCAGGCTGGATCTTGATACGTGGCTGACGCCGTTCCTGGCCGTGACGGGCCGCAAGACGCGGCAGGCCTGGGCGCCCCTCTTCCTGAGCGGTCTGCCGATCTTCGGCCTTCTTGGCTCCGCTTCAAGTCCTGCAAGTGCTCCGAGCGAACCTGGTCGTACGTCAGTGTCTCGTCCGATCAAGCATAGTACGCTGGAGGTGCGAGACTGAGGCGGAGCTTTTCCTGAGCTAACGGAAGGCCGCAGGCAAGACGGACGCCGCTGAACTGAGCCGTTGAGCTTCAAACCTCGACGCTGTCAATCTTTGCCGAACGAGCTCAAAGGGGAAATTGGTGGACGGCAGGGTCCGGGCGAGAAAGGTCGTGATATTTTGGACCGCGGATGGCCTATCGGTCTTTGTCTATGACATAGATCCGGTATACACGGCTAAGGCCAGATGCGTCTGGCCGATCTCGAACGCGCTTAGCTGGGCAGGCTCATGAGGAGTCGCTGGCTCCGGGCTGTCGCATCAGTGGCCTGCCTCGCAGCAGTTGCGATCGCTGGCGCCTATGTCGTAACTCTCTATCCATCGCTGATTTCCGGGCGATATACCCTGACACTCGCGACCGGTCCCATCGGGAGCGACGGACAGAAGGTCCTCGCGGGATTTATCCGCGAAATTTCTGCGGAGCATCCCCTCGTCCGCTTGGCGCCACTGCCAACGGAGAGCCTCGCCCAGAGCGCAAACGACCTTGCGGCCAATCGGGTCGATCTCGCAGTCGCGCGGAGCGATGCTGAGGCAGCAGCACACGGACGAACAATCTTTGTGCTGCGGCAGGTTGGCATAGCAATCCTCCTGCCGCCGGCATCGAAGATCGAGAGCGTGAGTGACCTCGCGGGCAAGAAGCTCGCGGTGGGCCCGGGATGCGATGCCGGACTACTTAAAGCCTTCACGAGTTTCTTCGGGCTGCGTGCGACAGACCTGATCGAGATGCCGCAGCAGGAGTTCGGCCCTGCGCTGAAGGCGAAGCGCGTCGTTGCCGCGATCGTCACCGGGCCCCTCGGGGAGGGACCAATCCCGGGCGCTTTCGCCTCCATTCGGAAGAGCTTCAAGGATAAACCCTCGTACTTGGACATCCCAGAAGCGGAGGCCATTGTCGCCCAGTGGCCGACCTACGAGTCGGTCGAGGTCAAGCAGGGAACCTTTGGTGGGACGCCGACCGAACCTGAGGAGACACTCAACACCTTCGCGGTGCGCATCCTGCTCGTCTCGCGCCCTTCTTTGCCCGACCGGGTGGCCGGCGAGCTCACGCGACTCCTGATGACAACGAAAGCGAAGCTCATCGCTGGGCTTCCGGCGGCGTCTCAGATGGAGGCTCCGGATACTGAGCGGTCCTCGCTCCTGCCGGTCCATCCCGGGACACTCGCCTATCTTGACGGCGAACAGGAAAGCCTACTGGACGAGACGCTCAATTATTATTGGCTGGGCGCAATGGTGTTTGCCGTTTTGACGCCGCTGACGGGTTGGATCGTGTCGAGGGGCAGGTTGCGCCGCAGTGAGGATGCGCGAGTGAAGCTCCTTCGCTTGGTCGAACTCATGAGACTCGCCAAGGTCGGCTCAGTCGATCAGCTTCGCCCTGCCGACGAAGAACTCGAGCTTATGATGGAGGAGCTATTGGAACGGCTGGCGTCTGGTGAGATAGAACGCGACCATTTCCAATGCGTCGAGAGGATTATCCGACAGTTGCGCATGACGATCGAGAAGCGACTGGGCGAACTCGCCATCACGGACGCCAGCCCGAAATCCAAGCTCAACGATTTCACGCTTAAGCCGCGCCCGCATGCCGTCTAAAATGGGCGAGCCAGCACTAATGTCGGCAGCTTCTGCACACTGACTTCTAACTCAGACCACTCGGGTCTAAGTCATCGATAGGGCAGGGGATGCCGAGGCGCTGCGCTGAGACTAGCCGGCCGAAAAGCGTTCCAGACGGGAACGCTTTGCCGTTTGTCACGGACCTTGGCCTGACCCGCAAGGCTATCCACGAGGGTCGCCAGCTGCGCGCCGCAGAGGCGGCCGACCAGGGACTTGCCCGGTCCCACCAACTTACGAGTGTCAGCTCATTCAGCAGCTGCCTTCTTCGGTTTGCGAGCCTTGCCCGGCTTCTCTGCAGGCGCGGCAGCCTTCTTCCGGCCGCGAGCCTTCGGCGCCTCGGCAACGGTCTCGGTCGTGTCCGCTACCTTCGCAACCGCCTTGCGCCGCTGCTGCCCGAGGCCGAGGCTCTTGGCGAGCGCGGAGCGCTGAGCCGAGTAGCTGGGGGCCGTAGACGGGTAATCCCGTGGTAGGCCGAAGCGCTCGCGGTACTCCTCAAAGGTCATCCCGTTGCCGCTGAGGTGACGCTTCAGCGTCTTGTACGACTTGCCGTCAATGAAGCTCACGATGGCGTCCGGCGTGACGGACTTTCGGATCTGAGCCGGCGTGAGCTTTTCGCGCGCAGGCGCTTCGGATGCGCCGCCCTGGCCGAGGCTAGACAGTGCGGAGTAGACGCTGGTAAGCAGGGTCGGGAGTTCGGCAACCGGAAGGCTGTTGTTCGACACGTAGGCTGCCACGATGTCGGCAGCCAGTTCAGTCGATTTGCTCGGCGGGCTTGCTGTGTTATCGTCCATGTCGTGCTCCTTTTCGAGGGTGAGCACACCGACGATCTAATTTGTTCCCGGCGTCAAGTGGTTGGCTCGGAATTTCAGAGCACAACCCAGATTTTCATACTCTCGGCCTGCATAGCTMTTTCGGACGACGCTTTGTCTGTCGCACATTCGGCTCGGTTAACTGGGCCGTCGCAACAAAGATGATCCATTGGTCGGCTTCACTATGGCGAAGGGCGCACGCGACGAGCTGATAAGGGCAGCACACCGCTCAGGTCGATAGGTACGTTGCTACGCGTGTCCCGCAGCACATCGAGCCGTAAAGCTTGAGCATAGATCTCCGTCAACGAGGGAAGTCGCCGCCCATCTCATTGAGATCACCATGTCCCCCTCGTCCCGCCTCGTTCTGCTCGGCGGTGTTGTCATTCCTGATGGTGCCCTCCTCGTCGGCGCGTTCGCTACACTCGTCAGCCTTGCCTTGCCGATGCACTTCGCCGGTGGGTCCAAGCTGCGGCCGAGAAATTAGCCGCAGCTCCTGTGAGATGAGCCCAGTTAGAGTGATGCCCGAGCGAGTTGCGACGACGGCCTAATAGACCGCACGTGACATTCAGCGGTGGTGCCTAAATCTATTCATCCCACTCAAGCGCGAACGCGCGTTGATGAGGATGTCGTAGCCCCATGTCACTGTCGATCAAAGCCGAGCGGGCGCTCATAACGCACGAAGAGTTCGAAATGCTCGCGCAGACCCATCATCCCGCACTTCACAGCATTTCCGATGACGCCTTGTCGGATGCTCAACGACGCATCCGCGATCTCCGCGCAAAGGAGCGTACGTTCGCGCGAGATCTGCGGCGGAGCATTCGCGGCAAGGGCGAGCAACGGGGCGGTAGTTTCCCAGGCAATGCCGATAAGCCTGGACGCAGGAAGCAGGTCTTCGCCAGCGCCTTAAAGCGGGTAAACGGCGAGGTAACCCGGCGACGCGCGGTCGCTGCGCGGGATGCACTAAAGGACGCCGCACGCCGCGCTATTGGGCTGAAGAATGCCGCGCGCAGTCATCGTGCACCTGCGTATCGAACCAGTCGTGCAGGCATGACACGGATCGAGAACGAGCGTACCCGCAAAATCGTGCAGCCTTCCAAGGTTGGCAGCGTTTCTCAGGCGACCAAGAACACTCAGGCAGCGCGGGACGCGCGTGAGTAGAAAGGCATCACATTAGGCCGTGTCAGCGCCTGACTGTTTCAACTAGTGCGGATGCGGCTCTAATTGCCGCCCTGCCGTACGCTGTTTTCGGATCTTGCCGCCGGCAGATACAGCGCTGTACGAGTGCTGGTCGCTAGAGATTTGCCGTGCGCCACCGCGCCCCCGTAGCTGTTGCCCTTGCCGTCAGTGCGCACGCCGCGTCCGCCTGCGCGCAGACCCAGGAGGAGCAGGCGCTGGCCCTGCTCCAGGCCTCCAGCGCGCAATCGGCGATCACCGCGTTCTGCGGCGAGCACTACGCGATCGACGGCGCGACGGCGCTGCGGATCTCCCAAACCGCACGAGACGTGGCCACCAAGGTGCTCGGTCCCAAGCGGGCGAACGCCGCCTTCAAGGACGAGCTGGCGCGGCGCTACGCCGAGGTGAAGGCGGTCGGAGAGCAGCAGTGGTGCACCGACCTGCGCGAGGAGCCGGCACAGGGCGAGGTGCGGATCTTCAAGAACTGAGGCGCAAGCTCAGGCCGGATCTGTCAACGTTGACAGATCCGGCCTGCACGGTCTCACCCGGCGGCACCGTCTACTCGATGAGCACCCGCCACATAGGCCGGCAGCAGCCCGAGCCCGCGCTGCTGCCCGATTAGCTATCCGCCAACCGCCAAGGCGTCGGTCACCAGCCGATTGACCAGGGTGTCCCGCCTTGCCTGACGCAATACGATGCGGGCCGCCGCCCGAGCATTGGCTGCGCGCTGCACACCTTGTGGGCCACCATCACGCAGGGCACGCCACGCCATCGCACGAAACCATCGTATGTTAGCAACAGCTATGGCGCGATTATGGGTAATCGCGCCCCGTTGGCGCGGGTCGACTGGAAATACGGTATGCATTTGTACGATCCTGGACGGCAAAGATACGCCAGCCCGTGAACTAATGCTGTATTCGCATACCAGGATACAGCAATCAATACTCCATCTGGGGGAATCGGAAGATTTTAGCCAGCGCTACGGCGCTGTGTCACTCCGGCTGCTCTACCCGACCCGCCAGGGCCGCTCGCGTCGCCACCGAGTAGCCCGTGACGAGGATCATCATCTCGCGCATGGGCGCTGCTCCCCCTTAGCGTCGAGGTAAACGGGCCCAAGATTAGCGGCGTTGTCCCTTTGCAGCTCGACGAACATCCTGCGGGCGGCCCGTGCAAGTCAGCGGCCGCCAAGGCTTTTGCGAGCGTTAGGCTACGGTGTCGGCCAGATTTGCACGATTAAAGCGCAGTGCTCGCGAGGTTATTTCCGTCAGGCGCTCGCGGAATATCCGATCCTGACGCGGAGAGTCGGGCCCGTCTTGTATTCGCCGGTGCGTTTGTCGGGCTCGGCGGTGGCAGCGGTCCCGAAAAAGCGGCAACTTACGCATACGTCGGTTCGCGCAAGCACCGAGTATCTGCGGCAAGCCACGATGCGGCCTAACGAGGTCGCGCGACCAGAGCAGATCAGATCAATGATGAACGTGTCCGATACCCAGACACAGAGCGCAGGTACCAGGACGCGCCTTGGATGATCAGCTCGGCCTCAAAGTGCCGGATTCAGAAATCGCCACGGGCTACTCTCTTCAGCTTGAGCGCGAGGGCATTGAGGATCATGGACCGGTTTCGAAGGCGGAGCGGCAAGCTGGGCAGGTTTGGATAAGGCCCGTGAGACTTGCGCATTCGCGTTTGCGACAGGCAGCAGCCGAAGTTGTTTCACTTGACTGCCCAAAAGCAAAAACCTCTGCCTTCCGCAGCGGATCGAAGGTGGGTGGTAACAAGTGTCTGCTTTGGTCCAATCGTCTCCTCAAATGAAAGCCCCACGCCAAGAGTCGGCTTGGATCAAAACTTTCATTCTTTTGGCTTCGTAGGGATGTTGAGTTGGGCTTTAAGCTCACGGATTCTCTCCGCACGCGGGCTCGACTGCCGTGCCGCTTCTCGCGCAACTGACAAACACGCCTCAACGCCTGCATGCAGCGTGGCCACGTAGTGGTCCGCGCCGATCTGGTTGCGCAGCGTTTCATCCCTCAGCACGGCATCGGTCGACGGCCACAGGCCAACCAGGACCGGAATTTCGCCTGCGCGCKGGCGCAGGCGCCGCAGCAGATACCGTAGGTGCGACGGGGTGCCGTTGATGTCCAGATAGGAGACGCAGATCATCGCCACCCCCTGCATCTCAAGCTCTCCGATCCGGCTGCGCTTCGTGACGGTGTGCGAAAGAACGCGCGCGCCAACGCCATGCTTCTTGAGGAGTTGCGCCATCATGGCAGCAGCGGCTTCGTCGAGCGGCCCCCGTCCGGCAATACACAAAACCGGAGCTTGACCACGCCAGAGCGGCGGAAGTTCCTGCGGCTCGGGCGCTCGATCCGTGACAGTCCGACTCTCCGGCAGTGCTTGCTCGGATTGGGAGGGAATATCCGCCGAAGCCTGCCGTTCCGACTGCTTTGGATCGGGGTCGCTGTCCTCATGATCGTCCAGGTCCTCGATCAGTTCACGGACAGTCTCTTTGATCAATAGGATCTGGTCTGGCTTGAGTACGCCACGTCGCGCATCATCGGCGGCCATCTGCAGCCCTTTCAGCGCCACTTCGTCGTAGTATGACGACAGCGAGCGCTCCTTGAGCAGTTGCTCCGCGTGCTCCTCAGCCTCATCGGCGTCCCCCGCCAGCATGCGCTGATAGAAGTTCTCGACGGGCGTAAGGGCTGGACGGTCGCCGAGGAGGACGTCCAGGAACTCGAGGTGCTCGATGTGCTTCCCGAGAACGACCAAGCACAGGGTCAGCGGCGTCGACATGAGCAGCCCAACAGGGCCCCACACCCAGGCCCAGAACAGGGCCGAGATCACCACGGCGATCGGCGACATGCCTGTGCTGTGGCCGTAGAGGAGCGGCTCGACACCGTTGCCGATCACTGGCTCAGTCACGAGGAACAGGGCCGCCGTCCACAATGCCATCGACCAGCCTGGCTCTGCAGCAGCCGCCAGCAGGATCGGGCCTGCCGCTGAGGCGAACGCACCGACGTAGGGCACGAAGCGCATGATCGCGGCGACGACACCCCACAGAACGGGGCTCGGTACACCGATCAGCCAGAGCCCAGATCCAATCAGCACACCGAAGGCGATGTTGATCCCGAGCTGTGCCAGGAAGTAGCGGCTCAACCGCCGTGCCGCATCATCCATCGCGGCCGTGGTGCGGTGCAAGTCGTCTGACCCGAAGAGGCGGATCATGCGGTCGCGCAGATCCTGGCGCTGCATAAGGATGAAGATCAGCACGACCAGGATGATGACGGTCGTGGCGAGAGGCTGGAGCAGAGGACCGATGAGGCGTTCGGTGAGCGCCATGGGCGTTGGAGGAGGCTCCCGGACCTCGACAGGGACCGGCTTCGGAGCCTCTTGTGTCGGCGTGGCGTTACTGCCGCTTTCTGGCTCATCTGCGGGCTTGCTGGGCTGCTCTGTGCGGGTTTGGGCACCGCGATTGAGCTGGTTCAGCACTTCAGAGACGCGGCCGAGAGCGCCCTCCTGCAAGCCCAGCACCTTCTGCTCGATAGCTCGCTGATAGTAGGGCAGATCCGTCGCGAGCTGAGCGACTTGGAGGCCGATCACCCCGGCCACGGCCGCAAGGAGGCCGAGAGCGACAAAGACGGTGACGAGCACCGCCAGGATACGCCCTATGAAGCGACGCAGGAAGCGGACAGCTGGGGCGAGGAGAAAGCCCAGCAGGACGGCCAGGGCGATCGGGATGAAGATCTCGCGGCCGAAGTGCAGCACCGCGACCACGAGCACGAGAACAGCCGTGGTTCCGAGACCAGATGGACCAGGCGTGGAGGGTGGGAGCACTCGTGGCGTGCCAGGCTGAGCTTCGGGTTGGTTGGCGGCTTGCATCCCGTCCTCGGCGAACTCACGACAGTGGCAAGCGCTCCGCGTGGCGGAGGCCCAGCTATAGAAAACGCTGCCGCTCATCCTTGTACCATGGATCAGCGTTGAACTGCTCAAACGGCCTGCGTTCGTAACAGACCTCGCCGATTTGACCGTCAGAGTGTCTGGCTCGATAGGCTCCTGAAATGAGGAACTCGTCAGGAGCGGCAGCCGTGTTCTCAAAGCATAGTCGCGAGGGACAGCCGGCGAGGCCCTCTTACCGTATCGCCCGATGCACATGACAGCGAGACCGACGCGCAGCCATTGAGCCCCCTCGTCAATTTTGACATAACGTTTCGGAAAGAAGACCAATAACGAGAGAGGGCCATGTCGTTGTTTTGGATAACACCAAGGCCGTCGACCACTACTTACAGGTAGACTGCTGAGTTTTTCCAAAGCAGATCTCGCCAGGGAATGCCCGCTCAGCCGCTTCCATCCATCTTGCTTCGTGTTTGCGCATCAGCATCACCAACCAGATAAAGCCGGCAGCGGCGACTGCCAGCATAATGATGCCTGCTGGCCCCGTAAGAGATTCGATGCGTGAACCGAAGAAGTAAGCCCCGCAACCGAACACGGTCGCCCAGACGACGCCGCCTGTCGCGTTGAACAGGAAAAATCGTGGCCACGCCATCTGGTTTGCGCCAGCTAAGAGCGCCGCCAAAACACGTAGCACCGCGACGAAGCGGCCGAAGAATACGACTTTTCCGCCGTGCCGCAGGAAGAGGTATTGTCCTAGCTTAATCTTATCTGGCGTAATCCCGACACGAGGTCCGTGGCGGATCAGCACGCGCTGTCCGATGCTCCGGCCGAGCCAGAAGCCGAGACTATCTCCGATGACAGCGCCTGCAGTCGCGGCTGCGATGACGCTGACGAGCGTGAGATTGCCAGTTGCTCCAGCGTAGATTGAGGCAGTGACGAGGCAGGTCTCACCGGGGAGCGGCAGACCCATGCTCTCCAGCCCGATCACCAGCGCCACGATCCAGAGACCGTGCGCAGCGATCAGGCTGGACAGATCACCGAGAATGAACTCCAACATGCACGAACAGCCACCTGAACCAACACATAACCGCCGAGGCCCGACAGCATAGACACCGACCCGAGACAGCGGGCCGGTGATCGCTAACGAGCGGCTCTACAGGAAAGCTTAGTCACAGTTTTCTCTTCGCACCGTCTTCGAGTCACCGAGCTCATTCTCCTTGTGGACAGTTGTATGCGAGCAGCCGCCCCGGCGCTCGACGACAGTGTCGCGATCCGGGCCAGTCGCCGCGTGCCCGACACCTGCGCCAACCGCTGCACCGACCGGCCCGCCCACGGCGGCACCAGTAGCAGCCCCGACGGCGGCCCCTCCTTCAGCAGCAAGAGCGGCCGAGCCGATCAGTGTTGTAGCCGCGATCACAAGCGCAACGCGTTTCATGGCACACCTCCGCGATCCGAAGGCCATGCAACGGTTCGGTATACGTTTCCGTTCCGCGGCCGAATAATCGGAACTGTCGGGTTAGGCTGAGCGTTTCGCTGCGTCGAGCGCAGTATAAGTGGCTTAAAATATTCTGGAGGAAGCGATGGACAAGGATCGAGTCGAAGGGTCGGCCACCAACATGGGCGGCAAAGTCAAAGAAGGTGCAGGCAAGCTCACCGGTGATGACAAGCTGCGCAGTGAAGGCATGATGGATCAGGTGAGAGGCAAGGTTCAGAACGCCGTTGGAGGTATCAAGGATACGCTGAAGGKCAAGTAGCCAGCCGATGCTCGCCAGCTAACTGGGCTGGCGAGCTTCCCTGAAGCTGAGGATAAGGAGAAGCGATGTTTAGAGGTGGGCTACTCTGGCTGCTCGGCATTCCGCTACCGATCATTCTGCTGCTCTGGTTGTTTGGCGTCTTCCACTAACGCCTTCCCTCCTACGCCACCCAGGACAAGCGACAGGTTTGCTCGCTGTTGAAGGAGCGAACCTGCCGTCGCGTCAAAAGCGGAGCGATTGAGCACATAGCCCTAGACGAGCGCGGCACATGTTTCCCTGCATGTGTGGATTAAGCGACCATTCCGAGCCCAACGACGCAGCCCACCAACGTCACTAACGACAGGCCGAATCCGAGGCTTGCCTGAAAAAGGCTGGGGCCGCTGACCAAGCGTGTTCCTTCGTTGCTGCTCATACCACTTACCTTGGCTGTTCGGGCTGGGGCTGCAACGCGGACCGGCATCATGCAGTTCCAGGCATTTGGGGATGGCCCTTGCAAGCTATCCAGTCCGCAGCAGAGCGAGGGCGATTGCATTACACCGGCGACGAGCGCACCTCTCGGCTTGCCCCAGCTCCCTATGATGCCTCTCGTCGGCAAGCCGCTGGACCAGCTCTCGCCGGGTGCCCGCGAGGCGCTGATCGCGGCACGGGGGCTGTCAGGCTGTTGGCCGGGACCGTATGTACGCGGGCAGCGCTGAAAAGCGCCCAGCGTAGGCGGCCCCAGCGTTACTCGGCCTCACTACCGCGATAAAGGCTGAGCGAGATCGATACGCATGAGCACGGGCATCCGGCTGATCGATGAAAAGGCGGCAACGGAGAGCATCGGTCGCCTCGCACAAGGCAAGCTCAGTCTCGAGGTGGTCGGAGCGTTAGCCGGTGAGATAGCGCGGTGGCTTGAGGACCATCCCGATCTGCCCATCGTCGCAGTTTCGGTACGAAGCGGCGGCCGACTGCAGAAACTCTGGGTGCTATTCAGCGCGGTCGAAGCGCAGCGGAAGGACGTCCAGAAGAGCAACGATGCTTTGATGCTATTCAAGGCGACTTGGAATGTGCCTGAGCGTGGTGTTCAGTGGCTTGTGCCTCCAGATAGCCGCACGGTGCTGTATGCGCACTGAGGCTTCGGAGTTGGGCTACTGCCTGTGAAAGCTCCAGCGAATGTCCTGTGGGGCATCAGTGCTGCTGCCCAGCCCCGGCAGCTCCCCTGTGAGCCCGGGAACTCAAGACGCTTGTGCTGGGGCATCCCAGGCCCTTGCTGACAGCTGCAGGACCCGGAGAGCTGCGAGCACCTCTCCTACACTCAGTCGGCGTCGTAGATGAGACAGGCCAGCACGTTGCCGTGCGCGATCGTGCGCTGGCCCGCATCCTTGGTCACGTTCTGACCTGGGTAGTAGTAGCCGAGCGTTCTCTGCGCGGCGTCCAGCGCCTTACGCCGTCCGTTGTTCTCCGTGACGATGTACCCCAATGTTCGCAGGTAGCGATCCTTGATCGTTTCGCGGCTCATATGAATTCTCCTGAAGAGAAATTGGGGTAGCCAAGCCGGTCACCTGCAAACGAGCAGCGCTGCCGCTGGTCATCCTCGGAAGGTGGGGACGACCAGGCACATGCTGGCCTGGTCGTTTGCCGGTGGCGCGCTCAGGCGGCCTTCTTCCGACGCTCCGCCATCATCAGCCCACGAGCCGCTGCGGCTTCCTTGATTTGAGGATCCAGCTCACCGGCGCGCACTGCGGTGATCAGCGCGTCGACGACGCCGGGCAGCTTGTCGAGGCTGCCGATGCTGATCGCGGCCTTTCCGGGCTGAAGATCTAGAGGGCGGCCGCCGACCCGCATGATGAAGTGGACCGTGCCGGCCTCATCCTGGAACCAGCCCTTGCGCACACGGCGAGCCACCTCCACCCGCACGCGCTCGCCTTCAGCATTCTTGCGGATCGCCGCCACCTTCGGCGGCTCGTACAGCCGACCCTCAAGGGCGGCGCTCGCCATGTTTTTCTGCTCGGTCAGCTGACCCAGCAGCTTCTCGCGCGCGCGGGAGAGAGGATCATTGGCCGACGCGGCGGGCGCGGCAGTACTCAACTTGAGCGTCTTGAGCACGGACATCTGCATCTCCTTACATGTGAGCTCGATCAGCTCTCATGTCCGGGACGGTAATGCCGCTATCCTGCCGTTCAACCGAAGATTTTCGGGTGGCGCTGCAAGGATTAACAGGCAGGCCTATGCATGCTTGTAAGCCGGCGCCATCGGGTTGTTGCTGCGGAAAGGCCTCATTTCCCGGCGGAAAAGTTCCACACCGTTATACACCTCGACAGCTGTCAGTTGCTCACCCTCCCAGCATGCACGAGCCATCACGCGCGGGACCGGCCGCCCTTCACACCTGCGATTGCCGTACAAACCGCTCACCGCGAAGCGCTCAGCGTAGTCAGCTTTTCCCATGATCGGGGATTGGCGGTCCCGGTAGCCTCGCCCAAGATTCTGCCAAATGTGGTGAGTCAGCCAGGCGTGGTTGATTGGATTTTCGCTGGCGCAGTGACTGCGGCCCATGAGTTCTTCGCATCGTGTATAGCTCAAGAAATTGACGTGGTACGTCTCGCCGTTGGCCTTAATCTCACCCGACAGCTTGCCGCCGTTAACCCACAGCGAAGCTTCCAGCTTGAGGCCATTAAATGCATCAATGCCTGGCGTGATCTCGTCCGCGAAGCTTCTTGCCGGCTCCGCCCCGCTCCCAGTCCAGGTTGCCTCCTGGTGCTCCTTGTCAGCCGGCTCCGCCTTACTCTCCTCGAACTGGCAGTCGGCACCGGGGAACCACGGCCAAGTCGCGTCCTGCGGGTGCTCGGCTTCCGGCTCCCGAGCCGCGGCCGTGCTCGGCGCGGCCCTTCTTTCTCTCGAGCTTAAATGGGCTGCCACATCTTTGGCTGAGCGAAGCTCACTCACTACTGGCGAGCCGGCAGGCGAGCCAGGGTGTTCAGGTGGCGTGGCGAGCGCCACCTCGTCCGCAGGACTAACCACTGGAACACGCGGAGCAAGACCCAACGACCGACGAGTGGACCGGAGGTCCATCTCAGCCATCCGTTCTGTGTCGTTCCGTTCCGTTAAGTTTCGTTCCGTAGAGAATGCTAAACTACTTGCGCCGTTGAAGTTTCCGCTCCATTTGCCACAACTTGGCAACAAGCTGGCTGCATCCGCGTTACGTGTTGGATACGAGCTGTGTACGTCCTGGTCACGAGCCGATGACGTGCCACCTGCAATGCCGCGGGTGTTCGACCGACCGGTGCCACATGCCAGAGCGTCGGTGTCAAACGCCTGAGGGAAACAGGCGATTAGGTCAGTCAGGATGTTGCCATCGTTCTTCAGCGCTGTTTGGCGCTGCCGTGCAGTGAGCATCGCTGTTTCGGGAAACTCTCGAGTCAGGTATTGGCCGCCCACCCGGAGGCGCACACTCTCAACAAAGCTATCGCGCTGTTTTTGGCTGAGAGGGCGCCCGGCGAGCAGCACCTTCACGCATTGTGCCATGATGCTGCGGTCGATGTTGTCGGTTCGTGGGCTTCGTGTACCATCTTCGTAGGATTGGGCGACCTTAATGGCGAGCCTGAGCCACTGTTCGGAGTTCTTCATGTGAGTTCCTTTCGAGATTGGGCCTCCTCGGCCCCTTCTCGGAAACACTGCTGAACTCACGCTGGCCGCGTCAATATTATCTGCTTGGCGGGCGTTCGGCAGCCCACTTGCAAAGGACGAACGGGAAATCGGTGCGGCGAGGCTAAGATTGGGGCTGCCAAGCGAGGCAAGCCGCTGTCTGAGGCTCACAAAGAGGCAATCCGAGCGGCACGCACGGGAGTAGCCCAGAGCGACGAGCACAAGCGTAAGCGCATCGAGGCTATTAGAGCCACCAAGCAGCGGCAGCGCGAAGAACGTCTGGCGCTCACAACCCGCGTGGCTGAAGCCGCATAACGTGCTGGCGCGGCGGGGTGGGAACATGCCCACTTCGCACCGTACCATGGTGCTGCGGGCAAGCTCCTGCCCACATAGGGCTGAGCATGAGAAAGCCCCGGCGCGGGTCCGGGGCTCTTACTCTCACCTCAGCGGTCGAGCTGCAGATAGCAGTTACCGAACGGATCCCGTCGTCTCGACAACGTCGCTGGGCTGAGCCTGGGCCGCGGGGACTGGACGCAGTGTGGTGGTCAGCTCGGAAGCCGGACGCACCGCCGCCGTAGAACGGGCCTGCTCGCGGAAGAGCGGCGGGGTGAGGTTGATACGGTCCTCGGCCATCGCGACACCCACCGTAGCGGTGGAGGCGAGAGCAGCGAGGGCGAGAAGCTGAAGGGCGCGCATGGATCGTCTCCCGTGAGATCGGTCCGGGTAACCAACCGATGCGTGGATTGAACCACAGATTCGTGCGCTGCGGTTTGCGCATTTCGCAACGCACCATATTGCGGTTCCGCCACCCGAGATCAGATATTCTGCATCTCCCTGAGCGCAATAAACGATGCAGAAACCGAACAAGCCATGCGCTTAGCGCCTGAGTAGAAAATATTGATGCCGGCCTAAACTTTTTTGCACCGCGAGATAGTACGCGGCCGACCGAATGACGAGGCGATTTAGTGCTGCATCGTCTCGGACTGCAACTCTGCTCGCCGCTCGTGGCAAGGCTCGCACAGCCCTCGCAAGCAGCCCGGTTCAGAACGCCGGAACGTCGGCGCTAATTCGCCTAAACGTCAAAAATCACTTCGGATGTCCGGCTATGGCCGTCGGGAAAACAGTTAGTATCATGTATGTAAAAGTTGTGAAAGCTAATCCTTCTTAGAACCCGTACGAGTCTTCAATCTCTCAAACCCACCTCTTTTCGACATCGACCAATCCACATACGCGGTGATGTCCTTGTCCTTCCACTAGCTCCTCTGTAATGACATGGCCGTGCCATTCCATGCCAGCTGCGCAGTGGACATCTTGTAGTTCGCCTCGATTCGAAACTTCATGGAGTACCGCACCAGCGTCTTAATGTTCTCAGCTACAGGCTTGTGCTGGTGGAACTCCGTGACGTTCACCTGATATGGCCTGCTGTAGCCCTTAGATCGGAGCGCTTTGGCGAACTCCTCGCGGGTCACATCGCCCAGGTGCACCAGCGCATGTAGGTGTGGCTGCCACACCGTTTGATCGTAACGGTAGGCGAACTGCGGCCATTCCGCCTGCAGCGCGAGCTTCTTATTCCGACCCAGCTTGGTCTCGGCGTCCTGCCAGTCGTGCCGGTCCATCTCCCACCAGCCCGTGTAGTGCACGGAGTTCCAGCGGTTGTCTGACTTCCGCTTATAGCGGATCATGTTGCGGACGCTCGTCTCGGTTTCATCCATGCATGGATCTACCGTGCCAAGATCCAACGTAGGCGGCACCAGTAGCGTGAGGAATGCCATGTCGTCATTGGTGGCTCCTGCGAAGTACTTCTTGATGGCCTTACCTGTTTCTTTGCCACGCTTCACCATGAAACAGCGCGGGCACAACGGTACACCGCATAGCCGCATGTTATGTCCGTTCTCGTCCATCGTGCCGCAGGCTTCCATTCGCTCGTACTTGTCGTGCCTCCAACCAATTGCTTTCATCACACGCGTGCGTTGCTCGGCCATTCCCGGAAACAGGTAACGGATGTTCCTCCGCTCCCAATATGTGAGCTCCGGGATGAGCGCGGATCGTATTTCTTTGATGGTAGTTTCCATGTTGTCTGGTCCTTGATGTGAACTCTTGTTCCCATCTATTTTATGCCAGACGCGAAATTCGATTTTTACCTGAGCATCATGGGACGACAGCCAGCTGCGGCGTCATCACCGAATACACTGGGACGCGCCGGCAGGTAGGCTGCTGCGTCCTCGCGGCCCTATGGCTCAGGGACGTCGCTGCATCCACGTCCGCAGCCACGCCAATCCGAGAGGGAAGAAGATCGGCGTTGTAGAAAGTCAGAGGGTGCCATTCCAGGCGGTCCAGTGGCCCAACTTCGGCAACTCCTGGCCGGAAGCAGCACGTCCGCTGCGAACTGAGTAAGACGGGATAAAGGACATTTGGCTTGCGACCCAACCCGGTAGCATAAGCTGTTGAAGATGCCGCTCGATAGTCGATTTGGATGTAGATCATAGGGCGTGCAGGTGACCGCACCCTCAGTTGTCACGCAATTTCTCAGTGATGAAGTCGACGAAAGCGCGCGCGGCCATGCGGGTCGCGCGACCCATCGGAAAGTAGGCGTGGACCGGAAGCTCCGCCATTTCCCAGTCCGGAAGCAGGTTCACGAGCGCCCCTTGGTTCAACTCGCGTCGACACCCCCACGACGTCGATGAGGTGATCCCCAGACCGCTGGCCGCCGCCGCAACGGCTCCTGCCGTGTCGTTGGTCGAGATGTGGGGTTGAACGGCAACCTGCACCGTCTCGCCGTCGCGCTGAAATTGCCAGGACGAGGCCTGCATCGCCGCCGGGCCGGCCACGATGCGATGCTTCTCGATGTCGGCGGGTACCTGCGGGGTGCCATGGCGCGCGAGGTAGGTTGGAGACGCGACGGCGACGCGCCGCATCTTTCCGATCAGCTTCGTCGTCCCGGTGGCGTCCGGGAGCCGGCCCACGCGGATGCCGACGTCGACCGCCTCCTTGACCATGTCCTGGTTCCGGTCGTCGAGCATGACCTCGATGCGAAGGTGGGGATGTACTTCCGCGAACGCCGGCAAGCTCGGGATGACGATGCTGATGGCCAGCGTCGACGGCATCCCGACTCGGAGCAATCCGCGTAACTCACCGGTCTCGCGCACGCTGTTCTCGGCGTCCTCCAGGGCGGCGAGTATCGGCTCGATTTGAGCGAGGAATCTCTGCCCGGCCTCCGTCGGCGTGACCGCTCGCGTGGTCCGAGCGAGGAGGCGCGCACCCAGTCCCGCCTCAAGCTCGGCGATCATCCGGGATACCTGCGACTGCGCGAGGTCGCATTCGCGCGCGGCCGCCGAGAAACTGCCGAGGCGGGCGACGCGCGCGTAGAGCTTGAGGCTCAGAAGATCCTTCACGGATCAACTCCTGACCGGAACACGATTCCCGGACGTCCCCGGCTCTCGCCCGGCCGGATACTAATGCCGGGCCAGCATAGAACATAGCGGAATTCAGCGACTACCGAGCAGAGGCGGTAGATAGGATCTTCCAACCCAGCCCGGCGACGTATGCCGGATTAGAAGGTCGGTGCCGCCCCGGCCAATCCCGGCGGCAAGTGGTTTTCTCCAATCACTGCTCAAAACGCAGACCGGCACCTGTATTCGCCGTGCGCGCCCTCATGTCTGAAGGAGATCATCATGACCACCGTTCTCGTAACCGGCGCCTCGGGTGACACCGGGCGTCCCACCGTCGAACGACTGCTCGAAAAAGGCCTCAGCGTCCGTGCGCTGGTACGCAAGGACGACGAGCGGGCCCAGCGCCTGCGCGACCTTGGCGCCGAGGTGGTGCTCGGCGACATGAGGAGCCTGCGCGACATCCGGCTCGCCATGGACGGCGTGCGGCGTGCCTACTTCGTCTATCCGCTGGAGGAAGGGCTGGTCGAGGCCGCTGTCATCTTTGCGCAGGCGGCGAAGGAGCAAAACCTCGAAGTCATCGTCAACATGTCCCACAAGCAGGCGCGCCCGGCCGCACGCAGCAAGGCGAGCCAGAACCACTGGCTGTCCGAGCAGATCTTCACCTGGTCCGGTGTGCCTTCCGTGCACCTGCGGATCACCTTCTTCGCCGAGTGGCTGCTCTACATCGCGCCGCAGATCCGCTACGGGCGCTACGTGATGCCCTACGACAAGGACAGCCGCTTCGCCCCCATCGCGGGCAGCGACATCGCCCGCATCGTCGCCGGCATCATCGACAACCCGGGGCCCTACCTCGGGCAGGCCATCGCCCTGCATGGGCCGGTGGAATACAGCCACGAGGAGCTCGCGGCCGAGGTGAGCCGCGTGCTGGGCAAGGACATGCCCTACGAGCACGTCACTGTGTCGACGTTCCTGGAGCTTTTCGGCCTCCAGGACGCCCAGGCCATGCGGCGGCACTTCGAGGCGGTCACCATCGACCAGCAGGAAGGCCTGCTCGCGGGTACCGACACCATCGGCAGGGAGATCATCGGACAACCGCTCGTGACCATCGAGGAGTTCATCAGGGCGAACCTCTCGAAGTTCGTGCTCGAATACCCCCTGGCCGCCAGCCGGCGGTGACAACGTCCGGCGACCGCCCGGTGCCTCAGGCCCGCGGTCGCCGGACCCCGGTGATTGATGCTGGGGCGAGATAGATATTAGCCGAAAACAGCGGCTACCGGCCCAGCCGCCCGCGGCCGATAACCAACACATCGAAACGGAGGCGCCAGGCAGCGGCGCCTAATCCAGCAAAGTCCAGCGCGAATAAAGTCACCGCGCCCACTAACCCAAATAACTTCGATGATCGTGTCAACCCCCTTTCCGAAGGAGCTTTCGTCATGTCCAAGAAGGTGCTCATCACAGGTGCGACAGGCGACACCGGCCGTGCCGCCGTCCGGGAAGCCATCGCTCTCGGACTCGACGTCCGCGCGATGGTGCACAGCAGGGATGACCGCGCGGCGGCCCTGGAGGCGCTGGGCGCCGAGGTAGTGGTCGGCGACCTCTTGGAGATCAACACCGTCCGCGACGCGATGAACGGTGTCGAGGCGGCCTACTTCGTGTGGCCGGTCCAACCCGGCCTGATCAACGCCACGGTGAACTTCGCCCAGGCCGCGAAGGAGACGGGCGTCAAGACCGTCGTCAACCTCTCGCAGCGCTCGGCCAACCGTGAGTCCTCCAGCAACTCGTGCCGCGACACCTTCATCGCCGAGGAGGTTTTCAACTGGTCGGGCCTGCACGTCATCCACCTGAGGCCGACCTACTTCTTGGAGTGGCTGCTCTACCCCTGGCAGCTCCCCTACCTCCAGCAGGGCGTCCTGCGCATGCCGGTCGGCAAGGGCCGCCACTCGCCCATCGCCGCCGACGATCAGGGCCGCGTCATCGCCGTGCTTCTGAAGGACCCGGAAGGGCACATCGGCACCACCATCCCGATCTCCGGTCCTGTTGAGATGGACCATGAGCAGATGGCCGCAGAGCTGTCCGAGGCGCTCGGCCGCAAGATCGTCTTCCAAGACCTGCCGGTCGACGAATACGCCGCCTCCATCACGGAGATGGGCGTGCCCGCCTACATCGTGCAGCACCTGAGCGGCGCCATGGTGGACTACCAGAACGGCCACATGTCCGGTGCCGACGACAACGTCGAGAGGCTGACCGGCCGGCGCTCCATGACCGTCGGCGAGTTCGCCCGCCTGCACGCGGACAAGCTCAACGCCCACTGACATCCACCGGCGCGGACCCGCCTCCGGATGTCCGCGGCCTCCCTCATCCCCAATCCGCATGAAGGATTCACGGTCATGGACATCTCCGGTTCTGTCGTCCTGGTCACGGGCGCGAATGGCGGCATCGGGCGCGCCTTCGTCGCCGACTTGCTGAAGCGCGGCGCGGCCAAGGTCTACGTGGCGGCACGCGACACCGCTTCGCTCAGGACACTGGTCCGTGACGGCGACCGCCGCCTCGTGCCGCTGCCCCTCGACGTCACCGACCCCGACCAAGTCGCCGCCGCCGCCGGCGTGGCGAAGGACGTGACGCTGCTCATCAACAACGCCGGATTCGCAGCCTTCCAGGGCTCGATCTCCGCCCCCGACATCGAGGACGCACGGCGGGAGATGGAGGTGAACTACTTCGGCACGCTGGCGCTAACTCGCGCCTTCGCGCCGGCGCTGGCGGCGTCCGGCGGTGGCGCCGTGCTGAATATGCTGTCGATGTTGGCGCTGGTCAGCCTGCCGCTGGCGGCGACCTATTCCGCCTCCAAGGCGGCGACCCTGTCGCTCACCCGCAGCATCCGCGCCGAGCTCGGCGCGCAGGGCACGCAGGTCGTCGGCGTCTTGGCGGTTCAAACTGAAACGCCTCTGGGGGCCAAGCTGCCCGAGCCGCGGATGTCGCCGGCCGAGGTCGCCTCCGACGCGCTCGACGCGGTGCAGGCCGGCACGAACGACGAGATCGTCGCCGGCGCCCAGTCCCGCGGCATCCATCAGGCCTTCATGGCCGACCCGAAGGCTGTGCAGGCGATGATGTCCACTCGCCTGCCCAAGCACGCCTGACCGACCGCAAAGCCGTAGATCTCAGGAGGCGACCATGGACTTTCTCGACACGCTGCTAAAGCGCAACGCCGACTTCGCCGAGACCGGCTTCTCGGCCGGCATGAAGATGATGCCGTCCTGCCGGACGATGATCATCGGCTGCGTCGACCCTCGGGTCGACCCGATGGACATCCTCAAGCTCAAGCCGGGCGAGGCCGCCATCATCCGCAACGTGGGTGGCCGTGTGAGCCCGGCGCTGCTTGAAACCCTGGCGCTCCTGCGGGTCGTGTCTCGGGCGGGCGGCCAAGAGGTCGGCACCGGCTGGAACCTGATCGTCCTGCACCACACTGATTGCGGTATCATCGGGTGCTATCATCACGCGCCTGACATGCTGGCCAAGCACATGGGCGTGTCGAGGAGCGGGCTTGAGGCAGTCGCGGTGACCGACCCCTACGAGGCCGTCGCCGTCGACGTGGCCGCGCTCAAGGCCAACCCGAATCTTCCCGGTGGGTTCATGGTCTCCGGCCTCGTGTACGATGTAGCCAAGGGAACCATCGACACGGTCGTTCCGCCGGCTCTGCTTCGACCCGAAGACTGACGCTGGAACGACGGCTCAATGCGGTCGTCCGTCCTCAGAATGGTGCGTGATAATTGCATACGGCGCTGTCGATGCTGCATTCGACGGTTCTGACAGCGGAGAACAGAGCGATGTCTCTCTCGATGTACCAAGCCTCGATTCCTGTCTTCACGCGGGGGCTCGGGGTGCTGTCGGACCTGCTCGCGAAGGGCGAAGCTCATGCCCGGGCGAGCGGCCTCGATCCCGCAACCATGGTGGCGACCCGCCTCGCCCCCGACATGTTCCCCCTCTCCGGGCAGGTGCAGCGGGCGAGCGACACGGCCAAGTTAGCGGCCGTGCGCCTCTCGGGCGGGTCCGGGCCCTCCTTCGCCGACGAGGAGGCGACCCTCGACCACCTTCGCGCGCGATGCGCGCGCACGGTGTCCTACCTGGAGACGGTCCCTACCGAGGCTCTGGAGGACAGCGAGGCACGGCAGATCACGTTCGGCGGCGGAGCGCTTAAGGCGACGCTCTCAGGAGACGCGTATCTCCTCACCTTCGCGCTGCCGAACTTCTTCTTCCACGTCACCACCGCCTACGACATCCTGCGCCACCTCGGCGTTCCCCTCGGTAAGATCGACTACCTCGGCATGCACGATCGCACGTGAGAAGCCGACGCGGCCGGGTCTCCCTCGATTAGGGCCGCTGCATCACGCCCTCGTCGAACGACAGTCGGACACGGCGCCGGCCCTCGAAATTCGAAGCAAGGAAACAGCGATCATGACGATGCTTCTTCTCGCGCTGCTCGTCGGCGTGATCGCCGGCCTGCGCGCCCTGACGGCTCCGGCCATCGTCAGCTGGGCGGCGGCGCTGGGCTGGCTGAACCTCGACGGGTCCTGGCTTGCCTTCCTGGGCTATCGCTTCACGCCCTACGTGTTCACGGCCCTGGCGCTGGTCGAGTTCGTCACCGACCAGCTGCCGAGCACCCCGAGCCGGAAAGTACCGATGCAGTTCGCCCCTCGGCTCCTCACCGGCGCGCTCTCCGGGGCGGCGGTCGGCATCCCCTCCGGCCAATTGGTTGGCGGCCTCGTGGCCGGCGTCGTCGGCGCCGTTATCGGGACCTATGGCGGCGCCGCGGTCCGCGGGCGTCTGGCGGCGTCCTTCGGCAAGGACCGACCCGCCGCCCTCATCGAGGACGCCGTCGCCATCTTGGGCGGCGCCCTGGTCCTGGGAGCGCTGTGATGTGCAGCCGCTTCGACGCCATCGTGATCGGTGCCGGGCAGGCCGGGCCGCCGCTGGCCGGGCGCCTCACCGCCGCAGGCCAGCGGGTGGCCGTCATCGAGCGCAAACTCTTTGGCGGCACCTGCGTGAACACCGGCTGCATGCCGACCAAGACCCTCGTGGCGAGCGCCTACGCCGCCCACCTCGCCCGGCGCGCCGCCGAATATGGGGTTGTCCTCCAGGGAACGGTGGGCATCGACGCCAGGGCGGTGGCCGCACGCCAGCAGGGCGTCTCCACCAAGGCGCGGGCCGGTGTCGAGGGGTGGCTGCGCGGCATGGAGGGCTGCACCGTCCTCAACGGACAGGCCCGGTTCGTATCCGGGCATGCAGTGGCGGTCGGCGACGAGGTGCTGGAAGCCGACCGCATCTTCATCAACGTCGGCGGCCGCGCGCACGTACCTGCCATGCCGGGCATCGATGCGGTCCCGTTCCTGACCAACACCACGCTACTCCAGCTCGACACGGTGCCCGAACACCTCGTCGTGGTCGGCGGCAGCTACATCGGGCTGGAATTCGCCCAGGCCTACCGCCGCTTCGGCAGTGAGGTCACCGTCGTGGAGATGGGACCGCGTCTGATCGGGCGCGAGGACCCGGACATCTCCGAGGCGGTCGCCGCCATCCTGCGCGACGAGGGCATCGCCCTGCGGCTGAACGCCGAGTGCATCCGGTTCGCGCCCCACGCCGACGGGGTCGCTGTCGGGGTGAACTGCACCGACGGCGAGCCGGAGGTGGTCGGTTCGCACGTGCTGCTGGCGGTGGGCCGTCGGCCTAACACCGACGACCTCGGTCTGGAGGCGGCCGGCATCGTCACGGACGCGCGCGGCTTCATCACGGTGAACGACGGCCTTCAGACCAGCGTTCCGGGGGTCTACGCGCTCGGCGACTGCAACGGACGCGGCGCCTTCACCCACACCGCCTACAACGACTTCGAGATCGTAGCCGCGAACCTCCTTGACGGCGCGAGCCGCAGGGTGAGCGACCGGATCCCCGGTTACGCCCTATACATCGATCCGCCTCTCGGCCGGGTCGGGATGAGCGAGGCGGAGGTCCGCGCGAGCGGCCGTCCTGCGCTAATCGGCACCCGGCCGATGACCCGCGTCGGCCGAGCCGTGGAGAAGGGCGAGACCAAGGGCTTCATGAAGGTGCTGGTCGATGCCGAGAGCCAGGCGATCCTGGGCGCGGCGATCCTCGGCACCGGGGGCGACGAGGCGGTGCACGGCATCCTCGACATGATCAACGCCGGGGCGAGCGCTCAGACCGTGCAATGGGCTGTGCCGATCCATCCGACCGTGTCGGAGCTGATCCCGACCGTGCTCGGGGATCTGAAGCCAATCAGTCACTGAGGGAGGCTACAATTGGCGCGGTCGAACGCTACGACATCCTGATCCTGGGCGGAGGCAAGGCCGGCAAGACGCTGGCGATGGATCAGGCCAAGACCGGCAAGCGCGTCGCGGTCGTCGAGGCCGGGATGATCGGCGGCTCCTGCATCAACATCGCCTGCATCCCGACCAAGGCGCTGGTCCGGAGCGCGCAGGTTGCGGACCTGTTCTGGCGCGCCGAGGAGTTCGGGGTCGTACTGCCCGAGGCGCCGACCGTCGACATGGGTCGTGTGGCCGCGCGCACCGCGGAGGTCGTCGCCGGCATGGTCGAGGTCAACGCCAAGGCGTTCGCCGCGAGCGGGTTCGAGCTCGCGCTAGGCTGGGGGCGGTTCATCGAGCCCAGGGTGATCGAGGTCGCCGCTGAGGGAGGCACGCGCCGGCTCACAGGGGACCGCATATACCTGAACCTCGGCACGCGCGCCGCCATCCCGCCCGTGCCCGGTCTGCGGGAGGCGGCCCCGCTCACTCACGTCGAGGCATTGAAGCTCGACGTGGTGCCCGAGCGCCTGTTGGTAATCGGCGGCGGCTACATCGGGATGGAGTTGGCACAGGCCTTCCGGCATCTCGGGGCCGAGGTGACCATCATCGAACATGGGCGACAGCTCGCTACGCGCGAGGATGCCGACGTCGCGTCCGCGATCCAGGATCTGTTCTCGGCCGACGGCATCAAACTGGCCCTGGACGCCCGCATCGCCGAGGTCACAGGCCGCTCTGGCGAGAGCGTCATGGTGCGTCTGGAAGATGGACAGAGCTTCACCGGATCGCACGTGCTAGTGGCGGCCGGCCGGGACCCGATGACGAGGGACATCGGCCTCGACATCGCCGGCGTGACGCTCGACGCGCGCGGGTTCATCTTGGTCGATGACCGACTGGCTACAAGTGCGCCAGGCATCTGGGCACTCGGCGAGGTCGCCGGCAGCCCGATGTTTACGCATGTCGCGCTCGACGACTATCGGGTGGCCAAGAGCGGCATCGTGGGTGGGGACCGCACGACCAAGGATCGGCTCGTGCCCTACAGCGTATTCCTCGAGCCCGAGTTGGGTCGGGTGGGCCTGAGCGAGCGCGAGGCCGCGCGGGCTGGAGTACCGTATCGCGTGGCGCGGCTCGCGATGGATGCCGTCCCGCGGGCTCGCACGCTCTCGGCGAGGACGGGCTTCATGAAGGCGCTGGTGGGCGATGACGACCGCATCCTGGGCTTCGCGATGCTGGGTGCCCAGGCCGGCGAGGTCATGGCGACGGTGCAGATGGCGATGCTCGGCGGCCTACCCTACACTGCCTTGCGCGACGGCATCTTGGCCCACCCTACCTTGGCGGAGGGGCTCAACATGTTATTCGCGCCCGTAAGCGAACGTAGCAGTTTGTCGAAGGCGGCCTGATCGCTCGTTGACCAGCAAGCGCTCGGTCGAACTAACAGACCGGCGGGACGACAACCGAGTCGGCTGCGATAATTTCCAGGTTTGCCACTAGAACGAGGCACCTGTCGACCTCAGCAAAACCTCGCTTGCGCCGCACACGACAGCGGCTGCGACATGGCCTGATCTTGTTCATAGAGGGGGCGGTCGGTTGCCATGATGCAGCGGTTCAGAATCGTCCCTACCCGAACCTGTGGTCAAGGCTGAGATGATGTCCGCTTCGGAGTAGCTACTGAAGGCTGCCGAATGACCAAGTTGGGCGCAAAGCCGAATGTCCGTTGTGCGGCAAAGGGCAAGGTCCGGCACCGCGCCAACCGAAGGCGCGTAAAGGCTCTCTGCGGCGCTAGGCCAGCACTTTCGCCGCGTTTGCGCCGTGCTCGCGAACATGAACCTCGGCGAGGCGGATTCGCGGGCTGAGGCTCTGCTCGGCCAACCAGTCGCTGACCCAAGCGAAGATGTGCTCGGCAAACGCCTCACAGCTCACGTGCGGGAGAACGACGAGCTGGACCAGGCCAATCTCGTCCATTGCTCGCAGCTCGGCTAGCAGCGGATCGTCCGCAGCGACCAGCGTTTTGTGATCGAAGGTTTGCTCCAGCCAGCGCCTCACGGGTTTGAGGCTGCCGAAATCCATGACCCAGCTGCGTGCATCAAGGTCGTCGGCTTCGAACTCCAGGTGCACGGCGAGCGCGTAGCCGTGGAGGAACCTGCAATGCGAAGCTGACCGCCACTGCCGAAAGCAGCAGGACAGGCCGACGTCGTGGCCATAGGTCTTCGTGCTGCGATATTTCACGCGTAAGTCTCCAATCGTTGGGACCGGTGCCTTCGCAGATCGGAAGGCCGAGTTGCGTTCGATGCGCTCCCAACCGCAGAGCGCCTTTGACCAACAGGCCTCTGCGGCTGGCTGGATGGGTGGGCGAGGGGCGCTCAGAGCCCCTCGAGCACCTTCGCGTACAGCTCATCACCCGAGAAGAACGGCGTCAGCTGCTGTCGGCAGCCTTCGAGCTCAAAGCCACCCTGCTCAGCGCGTGTCAGCACCTCGCGAAGGTGCGCAACAAGCGCCGGCTTGTTCCTGCGATAGGCATCCTCGTTGAGGGTCCATTCGGACGGGTAACGGAACCCAGCTGGGTAGAGCTCTCGATAGCTGAGACGATCCGGCACCACCGGTACGGCACCGGCGAGCACCCCCTCGTAGCAGCCGATCCCGAGTGTCTCCTGCAGAGAGCACGAGAACACCACGCGGCTCTGCGCAAGCAGCCGGTGATACTCCTCCTTGGACCTCGACGTTTCTTGGCAGACGATGAACCGCCAGTCCGGAAAGCTGCCTGCGAGATCGCGGAACATGTCCACCTGCTTCTCCGGTGCCAGCCGGTGGGGGAACAGCACGATGTTCTCCTTGGGCAAACCGGCATATGGCGCCAGCACGTTCGGCAGGTACTCCATGGGCCAGCCGCACTGCGCAATACGCGGATGGGCCGGCGAGAGATCGAAAGCGTCGCAGAACAGCTCCACGTGGTAGCGCGTGGCAAAGACGTTCAGATCGTAGGCGTCGAAGAGCGCTTGCTCCATGCCGCGCGCCCACTGCCTGCGAGCGATGCGGGCAAGGAAATCGTTCGGATCGTACGAGCCCGCGTGCCATAGGCCGAAGATGACAACGGGCACCTCGAGCAGCTCGCTCATGTAGCGGATTTGATGCACTCCGGGGTGCCAAGCGTCGGGGACGACGAAGATATCCCCCGGCTGCACCTCGCCATTGTTGAAGAGCTCGGCCACCCGAGCGATCTGCGTACCCTTGTAGATGTTGGTGGCGGCGAAGTTCAGGAAAGTTTCTGGGGTGGTACCCTGCCGAAGCAGGGTACCCTTGATGCTGCGAATTTGTGTCGCCACGCCCTTACGCTTGGCCGCTCGCCTCAGCCGCTTCGGAAGCTCTGACACCCACTCGCACGTGTAGCGCTGCTGGTGAGCCTCGATGGGCAGGATCCGGATTCTCACGACACCGGCTCCGCTGTAACATGCGCCGGGTAGGTCGCCTCAGAGGTGTACTCGCCGTCCTCGGACACCTCGATCCTAACGGACCTTCCAGGATACCTCTGCGAGATGTGCCGGTAGAGGTCATGCCCGATCGTCTCGCAGCTCTGATCGCCAAATTCCAAGGGACCCGGGCCGTAGAGACTCTGCAGCCAGTCTGAGAGATCGTGGAACTCGACCTCGCGATCACGATGCCGAACCTCAAGTGAGACCTTGAAGCGGAACGTGTGACGATGACGCTCCGACAGGTAAGATCGGTGGGGCGGTGCATCAGGCCAGCGGTGGAAGCCGATGCGAGCGAACCTTACGGAGATCTCGTGACGTGGAGCGATAGGGGCATCGTCAGATCCAGGGACAGTGCCTCCTGCCGCATCGGGAGCAGGCGCTTCGTCTGGGGCGTCACGATGCCGGAGCCAGAGCCAGATCGCCAAGCTCGCTACCATCTTGATAATGCAGGCGATGAGAAATGCGCCGAGAGTGAAGCGCTCGATCAGCTGCAAGAAGACGAAGCTGTCGATAGGAACAGAGCATGCCGAGGAGATGAGGATCCGGTCCTTGAGCGGCTTGCGCAGGATCGTGAACACGATCTGATCCACCGTCTCGCTAATCACAAAAGCGATCGCGCTGGCGAGGGCAATCCAGCCGCCCGCTACAAAGTAGCTGCCGGCAGCGGCTAACAACGTAGCCACGAGGACGCGCTGGCCGATCTCCTGCTGACTGAAGTCACGCAGCACGAACACGACACCGGCCGCGAACAGAGCAGGTGGGATCTTGGCCCCGAGCACGTCCCAGTCGCCTATGCCGTAGACAGTCCAGTTGATGAACAAGATGAACAAGACGTAGAAAGGAGTCCACGGGCCAATAGGGCTCGGGCCGCGAGAGTTGCGGTTGCGCATGTTGGTGCTCCATTGCAGTTTGATTTACTGAGTTACTGGAGTAGCGGCTGCAGACGTCACGCAAGAAGAGCTTGCGAGTGCCGATCACGGCAGCGTTCAAGGACGATGTGCGTCTCTTCTCCAGCGCGTATGGACGAACGTGTGAGCAAATGATGAGGGCGTACGGTACTTGTTCACACTCTGAGGCAACGCGATAGCGGATCGAATTAACTCTAGGATGTATCAAAAGCCATGATCTGCTCCTTTGTGACTTTGCAAATTGCAAAGTGTCGCTGCAGCTGTCAGTCAGCGGTCGATATCTTCCGGCAGCAGTGTGCTGTTCCGCCCGCGTCCAGCGAGTTGATCGAGATCTGCCGCCCACCGCTGAATCAGCGTCATCGGCTTCTCGCTACGCAGCACCTCACGGATTTTGGTCGTGAGATCGACGAGCCTTTCAGGGAGCCACAGACGGCTCTCTGCCTCTGTCAGCCGCAGACGATGGTTGACCTGTGCGATGGCATGACACAGCTGCCATACGTTGTGCGCGGCAAGAAGAACCTGAGACAGTGAGTCCCAGCACGTCTTGCCGGAACTTTTTACACACAGGTCGCCTAGTGTAAGCCGATCTGCAAACGGGCTAGAACATGGCCAAGGTGAGTCACTCCTTATGTGACGCGGGTTGTCTGGCATAGCGCATGCTGTAAGGTGGATTTTACGCGGTAAATTCGCGATGTCTGCGTAAGCTCGCTGGTAACGACCCGCGATGAGGAACGGGGTTGAGCTATCGAACGTCAGCTCGGCTCCGCCATGTGTTTCAGTCAAGCCGTCCTGAACCGCCGTAAGCGCGCAGGCTACTTCTGGGTGGCCGGTCCCTAGAACGTGAATCCTAGGTCGTTTCCCAGGTAGCCCTCATCGCGAAGGACCACCAGGTGCTCAAGTGTGATGGAAAGGTGAAGCCGCGTTGCGCCGGCAAACGCCCAGCCATCAAGAGCTCGATCACCGAATAGCGCGCGGTCATTCAGGTGCTTGATCCCGTTGCGCCATGCACGAGCTTCTTTCCTAGATCGTCCCTGCATGACATTCAGCAGTTTGGTACGGCCTGGCTCGCGATTGCGGATATAGTATAACGCGTTTCTCAACGTAAATTCTAGACACTGCCTGAAGCTGTAGAAGCCAGTCCCGGGTCTTCCAATTGCGGAAGTTGGCGCATCGATCACTGGTGCAGACTCCTGCTCCTCGGAGGCACGGAGTGTATTGTCCATGTACGTCACGGTGAGCGGGAGCTTGCCGGTCCCGATCTGAAAGCCCCCACTGTCAAGACAACCACATGCAACAGCAATCGCGCGTGTGGAGACCATGCAGTTCGGATTTCGATTAGCCAGAAGGTGCGGCGCAGCGTACAAGTAGCGGGAAAGCGTGGCTATGCCCTGGCCATTCAGTAAGTGAAGGTCACCTTTTGTAAGGCGTCCATCGGTACGTAGCGGCCCGTAACCGTCGCCAACAAGCCGAGCGTAGCCCGGCTGGATTGCCGGACAGTACTGCGCACCGTCGTGCTTTAGCAAATTTGGCTGCATTTTCTCACCTTTCCTACTGAGAGAGCGTGCAATCGTTGAGTTCCGTCTACCCTAATGGGGGGAGTGCTTGGGCAGCATCGCCCGGACGGCCTTCTCCGCGCGGATGCCAGATTCTATCGGCCCGTAGAGCAACGTTCCGCTGTCGTTACCGGCTGGCAGCCCAACGAACAGTGATATGTCGCTAGAATTTCCTGGACCGCTCGAACATTTTGGAAGCTGCCCAAGCGCGGGAAGACATTCCCTTACGAGTAGCGTGAGTGGCTGGGCGTCGGCCGAGCCGCTCATGTTAGTTCCGGTTTCGGCCTCGCTACCTCCTCTTGGTGAGGAAGCTTTGCCGTCGCTCCCATCGTGCCTGGTGAGAGTGCCTCCAGAACGATCCGCCTCCATGGGTATTGCACTGATGCAACCGCCTGATCCGGCTAGTTCGGTTTCGGCCGGTACGCTGGCGTCAACTGGGGCGACATCCATCGTGCCAAGTTCTTCGTTCCCCGGTTC